>CAZGSG010000357.1:0-5997 GCA_964528095.1 uncultured Terrimonas sp. | reverse complement strand
TATTATTGATAAAAAAGGAAACCCGATACAGAATTTTTCCCGCCAGGAAGGGCTACAGAATAATAATATCCTTCGTGTATTTGCAGATAAAAATAATAATATCTGGCTGGGTCTTGATAACGGGGTCGACTTTATTGCTTATGATAATGCCATAAAAAATATAACTCCCGACAAAAAAAATGAAGGCTCGGGCTATAGTGCAATTATACACGACAATAGTCTTTATATCGGCACTACGAATGGACTATACGAAGTACCGTTATATGAAAAAGCTGATATGAGTTTTATCAAAGGAGACTTCACCCCGGTTGCCAATAATGCAAAAGGGCAGATATGGAATTTATCGGAGGTGAATGGCAAACTATTTATGGGCCATCACGAAGGGTCTTTTATCATCGACAGGCATACAGCCATCCCATTTGATAATACCACAGGGTTCTGGAATTTTTTTCCAATGCAGGACATGTCTTCTTCACCTGTCATGATTGCGGGTAGTTATCGCGGTATCAGCTTTTACGATTACGCAAACAAAAAATTCATTAATAATAATGTGGAAGCCGGTTTTGAATCTTCCCGTTTTATAACGATTGATAATAATGATATCTGGGCCTCGCATCCATATAAAGGAGTGTTCAGGGTACAGCATAAAAACGGGAGTGCGCCTGTAGTGCAATTATATGGAAAAGATAAAGGGCTTGAAACAGTTGACAATTATGTTTTTAAAATAAAAAACAGGCTGATCGTTGCTACAGGCAAAGGCATTTATGAATATGACTATAAAGCCGACCGGTTCGAACCATCTGCCTATTTCGGCAATATCTTTGGACCGATGGCTATCCGGTATCTGAAAGAAGACCGCGCTGGTAATATCTGGTTCGTGTACAATAAAAATCTCGGGGTAGTAGATTATTCACAAACAAGACCGGCAATCATTCATATCACAGAACTGAACAGTAAGATGGTCAGTGGTTTTGAACAGGTATACCCGGTAAATGAGAACAATATCTTTGTTGGTGCGGAAAAGGGTTACTTCCATATCAACTATGCGAAGTATAAAAAAGACCACGCGAAGATCATCGTGCAATTGCGTGAGGCAAGAGCAATAGGAAAAACAGACAGCTTGCTTTTCGGTGGTTATTTTCACGATGTAGATGCAGTACAATCACAACAGAAAGCAGCAGAGATCTCCTACAAGTGGAATTCTTTTCATTTTGAATTTTCTTCTCCTCTATTCGAACATCAGTCCAATATCGAATACAGTTACACACTACAGGGATACGATAAAAAATGGTCGGCCTGGACAGATAAGACTGAAAAAGAATATATGTACCTGCCGGCCGGCAATTATACATTCCGGGTAAAAGCAAGAAATAACCTGGGTAATGAATCCGCTGACTATACATATGATTTTGTGGTACTTCCTCCGTGGTACCAGACCTGGTGGGCCTGGATGATCTATGTCTGTATTTTTGTGTACGCCGGTTATCTCTTATACAGGGCCCAGAAAAGAAAATTCATCAAACAACGGTTGATGTATGAAGAAGAGCAAAGCCGCCTGCAATACCTGCACCAGTTAGAGCTGGATAAAAACGAAAAAGAGATCGTAGCCTTGAAAAATGAAAAATTAGAAGCAGAGATCCGTTATAAGAATAAGGAAGTAGCATCAGCTTCTATGCACCTGGTGAAAAAAGGCGAGCTCATCACTAAAATGAAAGATGAACTGCAGCGATTGACAAAGAGTACCGATAATGAAAAGTCAATGGACTCTTTTAAGAAAATGATCAAAACACTGGGAGAAGATGATAAGATGGATAAAGACTGGGAACATTTTACCATTCACTTTGACAAAGTACACAATGATTTTTTTATCGCACTAAAAGAAAAACATACCAACCTCACCCCGAACGAGATGAAACTATGCGCCTACCTGCGAATGAATCTTTGTACAAAAGAAATGGCACAGCTGATGAATATTTCAGTGCGGGGCGTAGAGATCAGCCGGTACCGGCTACGGAAAAAATTGCAGATATCTAAAGAAACAAATTTATTTACCTACCTGTTAAACTTCCATTCTGTAAACAAGAATGTGAGAGAAGGTTTTGTACAGGATTGAGTATGTAAAACCCGCTTGTGGGGATTTAACACGGAGGCACTGGTGATCAATCTTTCTATGAGTAACTCTTGCTTTTATTCGAGAATTAAGAATATTAAAATTTAAAATAGGGAGGCACGGAGAGCCCCAAATTCTTTAAAGAATCTGCCTGATCCGTGCCTCCCTATTTTAAATTTCAATATTCCTACTATACAGGAAAATACAGCCCTACTGATACAAAGATTGATCACCCGTAACTCCTAAAACAAAACAGAGTTCTCTGCGGCATAATATTTTATGCAGCAAGCGATGATATAAAAATAAAAGTGGAAGCATTCAACTTAAACAAGTAAATGCGTTCCACTTTTTTGATTGCCTGCTTAGCTTAACTGCATGTATAAAAAGCCATCAGCAGTTATTTCAAGAATCAATAATTCGGATTTTGTGTAAGTGCGCCCGTTTTGATCTCGTTATCAGGTATTGGCAACAGTTCATGTTTGCCTGTTACAAATCCCAATGAAGCGAGCTCCGCCGGAGCTTTGCCCCAACGTACCAGGTCAAGAAAACGGAATCCTTCAAACGCCAGTTCAAGCTGTCTTTCCAAAACAATCGCATCGAACAGCGCCGTGCCGGCAGCGGAAACATCTCCCAGTCCTGCTCTTGTACGTACTTTATTTAATTCAATACGCGCCCTTGGTTCATTGCCGGCCCTGTAATATGCTTCAGCCGCCATCAGCAATACATCTGAATACCGGATAAGCCGCCAGTTCGTTCCATAATTCAGCTCTCCTACCGGAGCACCTGTCTGGGAGGAAAAGGAACCGTATTTACGTTGAAAATAACCTTCATAATCCCATGCGTTCGGACTGGTCCAGTCACCACCTGCCGCTTTCAGTTCTACTTCAGACATGATGGTATTTCTTCTGCGGTTTACATCACCGGCAGCAATGAACGCGTTCCATAGTTTTGCTTTGGGTGAAATAAATCCCCAGCCACCACCCAATGAATCAGCCGGCGCTTTTACATAATAATCGCTACGGGGCCCCATTAACTGTACATGGATATTACTTTGTGGCATACCTCCCCAGGGGAAATTACCCCAGTCATAACTCCTGTTATTGGCATAGGACACTTCGAATACTGACTCGATACCAAACTCACCTGCTGTAGAAAATGCTTTGCCGATAGTTGGTTCCAGGCCATATTGATTAGACGTGATCACGCCATCGAACTGAGCAGCTGCATCAGCCCATTTTTGTTGATACAATAGTGCTTTGCCCAATAAAGCCTGCGCAGTGCCTTTGCTTACCTTATACCTGTCGCCTCCTGTATAAGTGCTTCTGACTGGGAGAACAGCCATTGCGTCCTGGCAATCTTTTTCAATCTGTTTGTATACATCCGCTTTTGGAGCGCGTGGTGTAGTTGTATACGCATTAGTAGGTACATCATCTATTACCAGCGGCACATCACCCCATAACGTTACCAGTTCAAAATAACTATATGCCCTGATCGTTTTGGCTTCACCAATAAGTCGTTTGCGAAGATCATTCTCCGGTGCCACTTTATTGATCACTTTATTGCAACGAAAGATGGTATAATAACACATTTTCCATGCATCGCGTACCTTATCATTCGTGGCATCGAATTTATAATCATCCAGTTCCTGGTAGCCCGGCTGATCACCAAAGCCACTGCCCGCAGCATTGCTTTCATCAGAAGGCAGTGATTTAAGAAAATAAATACTCGCCCAGTTATTATTATAGTGTGCTTTTAAAAAATTATAGATCGCTACCGTACCCTGCACAGCATCCTGGTCTGTAGTATAAAAAGTATTTTCATCCAATTGACCCGGGACCGGCTGATCCAGGAATTTTTTGCAACCCGAGGTTGCAACAAGTACAGCCATACATACCGCTGCACTTTTTATCAGACTATTTTTCATACATTTTTTATTTTGTAAGCCCGGCATACAAGCCGGTCACTTCGTTGTTAATAATTAGAAAGTAACAGATAAACCCACCATTGCTTTTCTTGGTATTGGATATGCAGCCCTGTCTATTCCAATACTGTTGCCTCCGTTGTTTCCTCCCTCGGGATCTACACCGGGGTATTTGGTGAACGTAAAGAAATCATCCAGACTAACATATACTCTCGCGCTTTTGAATTTGATCCTGTTCATCACACTCATCGGCAGGGTATAACCGATCTGCAACTGGCGGATCTTCGCAAAAGAACCATCAAATACCATTAAGTCGCTATTATAGATATATGGATTGGATGTATTGGGCGCAAACCATTTATTGGTACTGCCTGCTCCTGTCCAACGATCTGTATAGAAAAATTCAGGTTTGTTGGCCGTAGCCCGGTCAGTCCGGTTAAAGCCCATGATGATATCATTACCCGATTGCCCCTGCATAAAGAACAGCAGGTCGAATCCTTTATACGCCATGTTTATACGGCCGCCCCATACGAATTTGGCATGAGGTGTTCCAATCCTGGTCTGGTCCGCATTGGAAATCTGTTTATCACCGTTTACATCCACTACGATCGGTTCCCCAGGTTTGGGCGCATACCCTGTAATACCGGTAGCCTGCAGGTATTTGGTGATCTCATCCTGTGTTTGAAAAATACCATTGGTCTTATACCCGTTGAAATACCAGATAGGCTCCCCAACTTTCATCGCGGTTGCTGTCCATCCTGTTCCAACACCAGCACCACCAATAAAAGCTGTGTTTGCATTCAGTTTGGTTACTTCATTTTTAACTGTTGTGAAATTACCGCCAATCTCATAGGTAAATGCTTTCTGTCCATCGCTCCTATAGGTCAGTTCCAGTTCAATCCCCTTATTCACCACTTCTCCTGCATTCACTGTCAATAAAGGTGCGCCTGCAAAAAACGGAGCTGAACCACTTGTTAAAAGATCCTTTGTTGTTTTTTTGTAATAATCTGCTGTCAATAAAAGACGGCTGTTCAGGAAAGTCAGGTCAACACCGAAATCCAATTGTTCGCTTGTTTCCCAACCGAGATCAGGATTGGCCAGGTTGGCCGGCGCTGCACCATTGATCAGTACCCCGTTCGCATCGGGATACGAATAACCTGAGGCCACTGCATTTTTCCATTCACCGTCACCTACAGAACCCACACTTCCATTTTGTCCCCAGCTTGCACGGATTTTGGCAAAGTTCATCACGTTCGTTATGCCTCCTTTAAAAAAGTCTTCATTTGAAAGTACCCACCCTGCTGATACAGATGGGAAGTTGCCCCATTGATGACCAGGTGCGAGTTTTGAAGAACCATCACGTCTTAAGATAGCCTGCACCACATATTTACCAGCATAGTCATACCCGATCCTTCCAAAGAAAGATGCCAGTGTACGCTTGCGGCCGATACTACCGATCCTGTCCACATCATCAGGTACATTATCTGCATAAGAAAAAAGATCGTCTTCTTTAAACAGTCCTGAATAACTGCCTCCCATATGGTGTTCGATCGTTTTCAGGATAGATGTACCTGCAAGAACAGTGAATGTATGTTCCCTGATCTTCTTTGTATAAGTAGCAAAATTTTCCCACTGCCAGGTAAACCAGTTGTCGCTATAATCATTACCATTAGCGATCGCGTTCAGGCTTTCACTGGAATACCAGAAAGTAGGTGTCCAGCTATGACCTACCTGGAAAGCGGCATCGATACCGAAGCGGGAAGTAAAAGTGAATCCCTTGAACGGTTCGATATCCATGTATATATCACCAACGATCTTGTTTTGAATGTTCTCTCCTTTCGCCATATCGATACGCGCCAGCGGATTACCATATTCACCTCTGAGGAAATTAGAAATACCATAGAGATTTCCATTCGCATCGCGACGCAATGGCTTACCATTGGTCAACGCGGTTTGCACATGCGTT
>CAZGSG010000356.1:3680-6010 GCA_964528095.1 uncultured Terrimonas sp. | reverse complement strand
TGTTTCTTTTAATTCTGATAATATTTTGACAACATAACTACCAATCCATCCTTTACTTCCAAAAATTAACCACTTCATTTATATATTTTAAAAATATTATTTTATTTAAAAGAAAACTCATCATTTATAATATTTTTTTTTATTTAATAATATTGATTTACTCTAATTATATTTGTTACTTTATTTTTTTCATCTTTATTAATTGTTTGATCTATTATCCTTAAAAAATTGATCATGTAATTATTTACTTATTCTATTATTTTTGTTCATTTCAAAAATGTCTACATTTATTAATTATTTGGTTGCCTTCACCAATCTTGTCGCAATTCCATTTTCTTTAACTATTGAATATCCTATTAGATGCTTAATATATTTTCCTATGACTGCATCATTTTTATACCATCTATCTGAAACTAAACATAAATTATCTGGAGTTTATCCTTTTAATTTATATTGCTAACAATTATTATGGATAGATAGAATATTTGCTGTCTTATCTGCTTTATATATATTAAAATCTGTTTACAATATGCCAAAAATTATGACACCAACATTTTATATATTTAGTATAATTGGTATTATTAGCCTTTTAGTTTCTTCCTCTTTGCTTTTCAGAAGGAACTCCCCTGGTTATCTAAAAGTCTTCCCCCTTTTTTTATTTATTACTGTAGTAATTGAAATAATAGGCTGGCAGTTGCTAATGAATGATATTAACGCTACTTTATTATACAATCTATTTACTACGCTTGAGTTTGAGTTTTATCTCTTTATACTCTACAATATCATTAGAAATGTAAAATTCAAGCATTTCATACTTTATGCTCTTAGCATTTATCCTGTATTAGTCCTCCTTAATATAAGCATAGTTCAAGTCAATACTTTTCACTCTGTGACATATTCATTCGGTTGCTTATTAATTGTTACTGTCTGTATTTATTATTTCTTAGAGCTTTTTCAGCTTCCAAAGTCTATAGATCTCAAAAGTGAGCCAGCGTTTTGGATTTGTTCCGGTTTGCTCTTTTTCTATTGTTGCAGTTTCCCTTTATTTGGACTTTTAAACTTTTTGCATTCCGTTTCAGGAGTAATTATGAGGAATTTAGCATCAATTGTTATGATCCTCAATATTCTTCTCTATTCATCTTTCATTATTGCGTTTATCTGTAGCCTAAAAAGCAAGAAGAAATTGGTTAAGGCTTAACCTATTATAAAAATACATTATATTGCAATTGGGATAAATTGAACAGGAAGTTATTACTTACTAAAAGCAACCTTTGATGTTATATTCAATTACTTTAGTATTATACTTCGCATCCATAATACTTGCTTTCGTAACGAGTCTTACCGCATATTCAAGGCAGAATAAGATTAGATACCTGAAATATTTTCCACCATTTCTTCTTTTGACATTAGCGGTTGAAATTGCAGCCTACATAATTGCATTGAAATATGGCAATAATCAATTTCTATTTAATTTCTTTTCTGTCATAGGGTTCACCTTTTATTTTTTTATTCTGCATGAGGGGATCACGAATAAAGTAGTCAAAAAGATCATTTTGACAGTAATGATTTTGTATGTTCCTTATGCTTTGTATTCAATTTTCTTTGTTAATGGGATGTTCATTTTTCACTCGATTTCTTTCGGTATTGGAGCTGTTCTAATCTTAATTTTTTGTGTTTACTATCTCAAGTGGCAGTTTTTTGCAACACCATTTGAGGTAAACATCATGAGGGATCCTTTGGTATTTATCTGCCTTGGACTGCTTATTTTTCATGCTGTAACTTTCACCTATTTTTCTGGAATCCATATTTTCCAGGACTATTCTAAGTCATTTGTTGAAAACATGACAGTTGTTTGCATGGTCTCAAATTATACTCTATATGCTTTCTTAACTACTGCTTTTCTTACAAATTTCAAGTACAGTAAAATACCGATTGAGAAATATCCTGAGATGCCCAAATCTGATTTCCTCCCCTAACTTTTCCAAACTTATCCCGCAGCGGTATCTCGTTACCGAGATTTATTACGTATTTTGTTGGCTGAAGCCTTATTCTGCTCTGTTTTTTCCGGGATTTAAACCCTTGCAAACATTTACCTAAATTCATTTACCATTCCTGTTTTTTATGGAGAACCAGGGTCAGGAGATCTATTTTATAATAATCATCGGTGGTTTACTGGCCCTGCTACTGGTAGGTTTTATCGTTACAATTCTGTTCACCTATCAACGCAGGCAGCACCAACAGGAGCAGGAACTGACACGCCTGAAAGACCTCTATGAACAGGAAGCATTAAGATCTCAACTCGAAATCCAGGAAGAAACATTCAAAATGCT
>CAZGSG010000356.1:0-3580 GCA_964528095.1 uncultured Terrimonas sp. | reverse complement strand
TATGAACAACTGTTAGATGAACAGAAATCTGTGATGCTCTTCAGGATTTTTCAGGAAATGCTCAATAATATCCTGAAACATTCTCAGGCATCAAAAGTAGAAATAGAGATCACCTTTACAGATTATCAGCAATTTATACTCCGGTTAGCAGATAATGGAGTGGGATTTGACATCGATGCAAAAAGAAATTCTGTATCTTCTTCCTCCGGTGTAGGACTAAAAAGTATTTTCAACAGGGCAAAGCTGGTAGGTGCCGAAATCGATATGCAAAGCAGCATTGGCAATGGTACCACCACTATCATTAAACTAGCCTTGCCACCCGAAAGCGAAAGTGATAACCATGACAGGTGATAAAAAAATACTGGTAGGTGTAGCTGATGATCATACGCTGTTGCGAAACGCACTGGCGAGATTGATCGGTTCATTCGATAACTACCAGGTAGTGTTCGAAGCCGGAAACGGTAAAGAAGTGAAGGAAAAAATCACTAGAAATGTTCTGCCAGACATCATTCTCCTGGATGTGAATATGCCAGACATTGACGGCTATGAAACCGCCAAATGGATTTACAAGAACTATCCACAGATCAAGATCCTCGCCCTCTCTATGTTCACTGACGAAAGCATTATCATTCGTATGCTTCGTCTCGGTGCAAAAGGATATATCCTGAAAAATGCAGAACCCGAAGAACTCAGGCTGGCACTGGATTCTGTGATGCAAAAAGATCATTACCTCTCTGAATACATCTCCGGAAAAGTGATCAGTGGTCTCCATAAAGACATCGACCTCCCCGAAGAACCTATCGTGCTCAATGATAAGGAAAAGGAATTCCTGCAATGGGCCTGCTCCGAAATGACTTACAAGGATATCGCACAGAAAATGTTCGTCAGCCCCAGAACGGTTGATGATTACAGAAACGCCCTCTTCGATAAACTAAAAGTGAAATCGAGGATCGGACTCGTACTCTATGCCATCAGACGCGGAATGGTGGAAGTGTAAATTGTTATCAGTGTTTCCTCCGGGACCAAAATAAAAAGGCGTATCGATTGATACGCCTTTGCTTTTATGTTAACTGAACTATTTGCTCAGATACATGCTTCTGTCTTTGTACAACTGACGGAAATAAGGATCACGAAGGTCCTTGATGAAACGGATCGCTTCTCCGGTTGATTTCATCTCAGGCCCCAGCTCCTTACTCACTCCAGGGAATTTCTCGAAGCTGAACACCGGCTCCTTGATCGCATAACCCTTCAGTCGCTTTACGAACTTGAAGTCGCGCAGCTTGTTCTCTCCCAGCATTACCTTGGTTGCCACATTCAGATACGGGATCTGGTATGCTTTTGCGATGAATGGCGTTGTGCGGGATGCCCTTGGGTTGGCTTCGATCACATACACTTTGTTTTTCTTAATGGCAAACTGAATATTGATCAGGCCACGGATATTGAGGTTGAACGCGATCTTCCTCGCATACTCTTCCATTGTCTCAACGATCAACGGAGAGAGATTGAACTGAGGAAGCACGGCATTGCTGTCTCCACTGTGGATACCAGCAGGCTCAATATGCTCCATCACGCCCATGATATGAACTTCATCCCCATCACAGATCGCATCGATCTCTGCCTCCTGGCAACGATCCAGGAAGTGGTCGATCAGGATCTTGTTTCCGGGAATATGCTTCAACAAACTCACTACCGCCTTTTCAACTTCTTCATCATTGATCACGATCCGCATTCTTTGTCCACCCACTACATAACTCGGACGAACCAATACAGGATAACCAACTTTGTTTGCTACCACTACAGCTTCATCAACTGTGAACGCTGTGCCGTAATCCGGGTAAGGAATATTGAGGTCTTTCAGCATGTCGCTGAAGCGGCCGCGATCTTCAGCAATATCCATATTGTCAAAGGATGTTCCGATGATCTTAACGCCTTTCTCAGTGAGGCGCTCTGCGAGTTTCAGCGCTGTTTGACCACCCAATTGAACGATCACCCCATGAGGTTTTTCCAGTTCGATGATCTCCCAAAGGTGCTCCCAGAACACGGGCTCAAAGTAAAGCTTGTCAGCAATATCGAAATCGGTAGAGACAGTCTCAGGATTACAATTCACCATGATGGCCTCATATCCGCACTCTTTCAATGCGAGCAGACCGTGCACACAGCAGTAATCGAATTCAATACCCTGACCGATACGGTTAGGGCCTGATCCCAGAACGATCACCTTCTTCTTGTCACTCACCTTGCTTTCGTTGGCATTGCCATTCTCGAAAGTAGAGTAGAAGTAAGGAGTTTTGGCTTCGAACTCTGCAGAGCAGGTGTCCACCATTTTGTAAACGCGGGTAATATTAGCGGCCTTTCTCTTTTCGTATACATCTTCGTCCTTACCGTCTTGCATGATCAGGGCGATCTGCTGATCGCTGAAACCAAGTTCCTTCGCGGGTTTCAGCAATTCGATCGGTAAGTTGGCGAGTTTGTGTTTTGCAATTTCTTTTTCAACATCAACGATCTTCTGAATCTCGTTAACGAACCAGCGGTCGATGCCGGTAGCTTTTGAAATAGTGCCTACGCTGATGCCATCCATCAGGGCATCCTTGATGCGGAATATGCGGTCCCATTTCGGAATCTTGATGTATTCCAGGATCTCTTCAGCATGCATCTGGCTTTTGCCGTAGTAGCCAAGACCAACTGCATTGTTCTCCAAACTCTGACAGGCTTTCTGAATGGCTTCGGCAAAACTTCTGCCGATGGCCATTACTTCACCCACACTCTTCATCTGAAGACCGAGGGTGTCGTTAGCACCTTTGAATTTGTCGAAGTTCCAGCGGGGCATTTTCACGATCACATAGTCCAGCGCCGGCTCAAAATAAGCGGAAGTGGTGCCGGTGATCTGGTTCTTCAGTTCATCGAGGTTATAACCGATGGCCAGTTTTGCTGCGATCTTGGCAATGGGATAACCAGTGGCTTTGGAGGCCAGGGCAGAAGAGCGGCTAACGCGGGGGTTGATCTCTACAGAGATCAGTTCCTCTGTAGCAGGGTTCATGGCGAACTGCACATTACATCCTCCGGCGAAATTGCCGAGGCTGCGCATCATCAGGATAGCCTGATTACGCATTTCCTGGAAGGCAGTATCACTTAAGGTCATGGCAGGGGCCACTGTGATAGAATCTCCGGTGTGAACGCCCATGGGGTCTACATTCTCAACCGTACAGATGATAGCTACGTTGTCATTCTGGTCGCGAAGGAGCTCAAGCTCATATTCTTTCCAGCCGAGAAGGGCTTTCTCCACCAGTACCTCGTGAATGGGAGAGGCTTTCAAACCCCTGTCCAGTGCGGCTTCCAGCTCGGATTTGTCGTGCACGAAACCTCCACCGGAACCACCGAGGGTAAATGAAGGACGGATCACCAGCGGAAATCCGATCTCCTGTGCAAATTCTTTTCCTTCCAGAAAGGAGTTGGCAACCTTAGAGTTGGCAACAGGCACACCGATCCTGACCATCAGCTGACGGAACTTTTCACGGTCCTCTGCTGTGTCGATGGCTTCTACGTCTACCCCGATAAGTCTTACATGATATTTTTCCCAAAC
>CAZGSG010000355.1:0-6041 GCA_964528095.1 uncultured Terrimonas sp. | reverse complement strand
TTATTGCCTACATCAAAGGAATTATTCATTTTAAAAGTCGAATAATTTCTTTCTTCTTCATAGTACCTCTTTCACTCCTTAATTCGAGCTATGCACCAAAATCCTGAGATCCAAACATACCAATTTACTTTCACCCGGCTCCTGCAATGTTACACCTTAGAATAACTCACTGATGCTCATGGTCTTTTTATTGTGTGTAACAATGATAAACTGGGAATTATCACTGAACTGGCGGATCATATTGGTAAACTTGCTCACGTTAGCATCATCCAGCGGCGCATCCACCTCATCCAGTATACAGAATGGCGCGGGCTTGATCAGGTAGATCGCAAACAACAAGGCCGTTGCAGTCAATGTTCTTTCACCACCGCTCAACTGTGTAAGTGAACTTGGTTTTTTGCCTTTTGGTCTTGCTATTACCTCGATGCCCGTTTCCGCAAGATTATCGGGATTATCCAGTACCAGGTCACACTGGTCATCTTCTGTAAATAATGTTTTGAATACTTTATGGAAGTTCTCTCTTACCGCATTGAATGTATCCAGGAATTTCTGGTTAGCCGTTGCTTCTACTTCTTCTATTGTTTTCAAAAGACTGTCCTTGGCATTCACCAGGTCTGTTTTCTGTTCTACGATGAACTCATATCTTTTTTTCATCTCTGTGAACGCTTCAATAGCTGTCGGGTTTACCTCACCAAGGTTCTCCAGGCGTTTCTTCATCCTGTCAGCTTTTTCCTGCAGGTCTTCCAGTGCTGTTTCTGTTGAACGCTCCTGGTCCAGGATATCTTCCAGCTTTATACGAAACTCTACATCCAGTCTTTCTTTTGTACCTGCCAACTGCAGTTTTAATTCATTCAGCTTATCTTTTATTGCCGCTAACAAATGTTCTACCTGCTCTTTGTCTTTTACTTTATGACGTAGCTCACTTTCTTTTTCACTTAGTTGATTACGCAGGTTATAATAAGACTGGTCAGCTTCGTTCAGGCTTCTTTCTTCCTCTTCCCTGTTCTTCATCATTTGTACCAGCCCTTCCTCTATCTCTTTCAATGAACCGGCCGATTGCCCGATGCTTGATCTTGTATCTGCAAGACTGGTCGTATTATTCTCGATCTGCTGTTTCAGATCATTCAACTGGTTGCTCTTAAAATCCAGTTCCTGTTTCAACGCATTAATCTTGCTTTGCTGCCTGGTTACATTCAGGTTAAATTCATTATACTGCTGGGTTGCTTCATTGTACCCTTTTTCTACTTCTTTGAATTCCTCATCTGCACCGGCAAGTTTACCACCATACGACAATAGTTCTTCATTGAATGCGGTAAGCTCATGGCGTACGCCTTCAACCGAATGTTGTGTCTGATCTAACTGCATCACCAGTTCTTCCAATCGGTTCTGGGAAGTACTTTGCATTGAATGGAGGTTTTCCAGTTTGTTATGCAAAGAAAAGACCTGGTTGGTCAGTTGTTGTATTTCTCTTTCTGTTTCGCGAATGGCAGACTCACGGAGATCTTCATTAAAAGCGATCACCTCATTGTGGCGGGCCTGTATAGTGGAGCGAAGTTTTTCAACAACCTCATCCTGTGCGGCGATCTGGTCCTGCAATTTCTCCAGGTTCTTTACACGACCGATCTTTTTTCCTTCAATCAGCCCTACACTTCCGCCGGTCAATGAATATTTCCCTTTTACATATTTGCCTGTTTTCTCAATCACCACAAACCCATTGCTGTTTTGCAATGAATCGTCGTTGTCTGCTATAAATACATTGCCCAGCAGGTGTTCTGCCAGCTTCCGGTATTTTTCTTCTACTTCTACTACGCTTAGCGCGGGGGTGCCACCTTCCATCTGGTGCGAAGGCAGGTTGGTATCATTGCCATTGACTTTATCAAGCAAAAAGAAATTGGCTTTCCCTTTTTTATTTTCATCCAGCAAATGCACAGCCTGTAAACCTTCCTGTAAGTTATTTACTACATAATAACTCAGGTAGGGTTCGAGTACATTCTCAAGCGCCGTACGAAACTCTTCTTTTACATATAAAATATCAGAAAGTATGGGTGAAGTATGATTCCAGCTATTGTTATTGTGCAGGAATTTCACACTGTCCGGGTAACCTTCCATTGAATCGATCATGCTCTTGAGCAGATCGTGTTCATTTTTCTTTGAATCAAGTTTCCGGTTCTCTTCTGCCAGCTCATTCCGCAGGCTTTCTACAACAGATTGTGTTTGCAGGATCTGTTCCTTGGTATTTTCCTGGTGCTGTTGTAATTGCTCCAGGTCGGTTTTCTTGATATCCAGTTCTTTTTCTTTCTGTATACGATCGGTATCAAGTGATTCTCTTTGCTCATCCCGCTGTATCCGCTCTTCTTCCACCTGGTTGATCGCACGTTGCAGGTTCTGAACAGATGTATCCGCTACTGCTACTTTTTTCTCCGCATCAAACTGGCTTCTTTGTACTTGCTGGTATTCGCTGCGCAATGAATCAAGTGTTCTGCGTTTTTCATCCAGTACGATCCTTTTTGAATCGGCTTCGCCACGTAGTTGTACCAATTGTTCATTCAAACCAACCAGTGCTTTCTCCTCTTCTTCGACCTGCAGTGAAGTAAAACCGATACTCTCATCGATCCCTTTTAACTGGCCTTCCGCTTTTTGCAAAAATTCATTCAGATTGCCTTCTCTTTCTTTCAGGTATTCGAGGCGCTGTGCTGCCAGGTTCTTTTCATTCTCTTTTGTTCTCACCTGCTGCACCAGCTCATTATAGGAATGTTGCATACTCTGCAACTGCCTTTCTTTTTCGATGAAGTTTACTTTTTCCTGCTCCAATGCCGCTTCTTCCGTCGCGATCTCGGCTTCCATTTTTACCCGCTTATCGGTTTCGGTATCCTGCTGTTCGTTCAGTTCTTTATACGTCAGGTTAAACCCTTCCAAAGCGGCTTTTGCCAGTTCAATGCTTACTTCGCGATAGTCCTTTTTGATCTCGTGGTATTTCTCCGCTTTTTTTGCCTGGCTTTCCAGTGCTTTTAGCTGGTTATTGATCTCAAAAAGCAAATCTTCGATACGGGCAAGATCGCTTTCTGTAGCATCCAGCTTGGATTTGGCCTCTTTTTTACGGGTTTTGTATATGGAAATACCGGCGGCCTGTTCCAGCATACGACGGCGGCTATTGTCTTTGTCTTTGATCAGGTCATCCACCATCCCCAATTCGATGATGGCATAGGAGTCGGTACTGATACCTGTATCCATAAATAAGTTCTGGATATCCTTCAGCCTGCACTGCACATCATTGAGGCGGTATTCGCTTTCCCCGCTTTTGTAAAATTTACGGGTCACGGTAACCGTGGTAAATTCGGTCGGTAGCAGGTTTTTGGTATTCTCAAAAGTGAGGCTGACCTCGGCCAAACCAGAGGCAGAGCGTGTCTTTGAACCGTTAAAAACCAGGCTATCCAGGTTTTCGCTACGCAGGTGGCTGATCTTTTGCTCACCGATCACCCAGCGGATACTATCCACAATATTTGATTTTCCACACCCGTTTGGCCCTACGATACCGGTGATATTGTCATCAAAATTCACTACCGTCTTATCGGCAAAACTTTTAAATCCTTTGATTTCCAGGCTCTTTAATCTCACTGTTGTAAATATTTAAGGTCAGGCGGCGAATTTAAGCTAAAGGGGGGTAAAAGGCATTTTGGTAATCAACCATTTATTCACAGTAATTGGGGAGAATTGGGGAGAAGAAAGTTAATAGTCCGGGGCAATAAAAAAATACCGGCTATAAGCGGTTTTTTAGGCGGCAGATTTGATTGACAGACGTTGTAAAACTGGAGTTTTCCTAAAGTTTGTTTTAACCCGGAATCACGGGTGATTATTGTTTGTATTTATACAGTATTATATTTCTGGGTTCGTTTAACATGGAGGTTCAGAATAAGGAGGCACGGATCAATAAGAAATATCCAATTTTTCTTTAAGCCCTCCGTGACTCCGTTTTTAAAGTATCCAACGAATCAAATTTCTCCGTGTTACCGTGTTAAACACCACTTTAAGCCGGCTGGTATTGCATCTGAAGTATTTTGAAAGAAGGACTAATACCAATTAACGAATCAAATGGATCAACGTAGATTTACGAACAAGAAATAAATAACTGGTTATAAATAAACTAGCCTATCATTGATCAAATACAAATAGCTATATGTTTTTATTTAGCTAAAACTCTTTCAAACACTTGACATCTCCTTATTTATTGTGTAGGTTTGCAGCATCCCCATCCCATTGTAAGAATCACAGAAGAAGTCCCCGTTTCGTAATCTCCTCTATCTCCTTAGAATTTCCTTTAATTTTTTTTCGAAACTTAAAAACTTTTGTGTATGAAAAGGATCAACGTATTATTAAAAAACGAGAATGTATTGGCAGCTATCGTTATCTCTGTTGTATTTGTTATTACAGCCCTGATCTCCGTGCTGGCGATTTATATTAATTGATACTGTTTTGATTCGAAATGTTCATTAAACCGGCATATGCCGGTTTTTTTTTACCATAGCCTTTTTACTTCTTGCAAACTCATCAATCTGCTTATTCATTTTTTAATAGAAAATAACAAAACATGTCCTTTACGGGACAGGAATTGCTTAATAAAAAAGTTTGAAATTATTTCTAAATAAAAGGCCGTTTATTTTAGCAAATGCTTCCGGATGAATATATTTATCTTCTAAGACCTTCTGAATAAAAAATGCTAAATCCTGTATCCCCGGCAAAGAAATTAAATGGGCTCGACCATCTAAGGGCTCTTGCGATAACACTGGTTTTCATCTTCCATTACCGCATGTTTAACCACCCCGCCTGGGTAGATGATGTTGGCAGCTTTGGCTGGACTGGAGTAGATCTTTTTTTTGTGCTGAGTGGTTACCTGATAGCCGGGCAGCTGTTCAGCAAAATCGCGCGCGGTGGACGCATTTCATTAAAAGATTTTTTTCTTAAGCGTTTCTTCAGGATCATTCCCGCGTATGCCGTGGTACTTGCTTTGTATTTTTTTATCCCGGCGTTCAGGGAGCGGGAAGCACTTGCCCCATTTTGGCGGTTTGCCAGCTTTACGCAGAATTTTGGTCTTGATCTTAGTAAGCATGGTACTTTTTCTCATGCCTGGTCGCTCTGTATCGAAGAACAGTTTTACCTGGTACTGCCCTTGCTTATTCTTTTGTTCCTGCATTTTAAAGTCGGGAAAAAAGCATTTCTATTACTGCCGCTGTTGTTTGTAGTTGGATTTGCCGCCCGTATGATAAGCTGGGATGAAAAGATAGCTCCATTCCTCGGTGAAAGCTATGGAATAAACTGGTATCAATGGATCTATTATCCTACTTATAACAGGCTCGATGGTCTTTTAGCAGGTGTGGCGCTTGCCGGCATCATTCAATTCCTGCCAGGGATAAAAAATTTCCTGGCCTCAAAAGGTAACTGGCTATTCCTGCTCGCCATCGTATTATTAACGACCGCCTGGTTTGTATGCGAAGACCCCTATAGTTATGCTGCATCGATTGCAGGCTTCCCGCTGGTTGCTTTGTCGTATGGTGTCTTGGTTTCATCGGCAATTAGCCCCTCCTGCTGGCTGTACCGTGTCAGATCCGGTATTACCACAGGATTGGCCACACTTTCCTATTCTATTTATCTCAGTCATAAAGGAGTAATACATATCGTGCAACCGGTATTCGCTGACTGGGGTATCGAAAATGACAGCAACCTCATGTTTTTCTGTTGCATCATTGCCTGCCTGCTGGCCGCTTTACTACTTCGTTACCTGGTAGAACGTCCCTTCCTGTTGCTAAGAGATAAGATTTTAAAGAAACCTTTCATGTATGCAGTGTAAAATATATTGTTCCGGTAACTTTATTAATCAATAGCTGCCGCAAGCCTGCTCATAAATAAAGAATACTCTATTACAAAATTGCTGCCCGAAGGGAATTTTTCATCCTCCACCACCTTCCTTGCTTTTAGTAGGACCGTATGGGCTTACATGGTATCAATTACATAAGTAAAAAAATTACAATATTTATCCATACTGTTAA
>CAZGSG010000354.1:0-6084 GCA_964528095.1 uncultured Terrimonas sp. | reverse complement strand
ACTTCACCAGCGGCGGCTTTTGGTCATACCTGACCTGCACATCATACCACCGCTCGATCTGTCTCATTACAGTGGGCAGATCAGCATTGGTAAAATTGAACAGTCCATTTTTCCATGCCATCACCTGCTCAACATCTGCATTCGAGTTTACAAAAATCGATTGGGTTTTATTTTTGTCTGATTGAGTCTGACCAGTGACGTTGCCATTGTTCAGCGCTGTATAAATCATTGCCTGCTGGCCTGCTACCAGTACCGTCTGATCCACTGCGTTGCTGACTTTCACGCTTCCTACAAGCAAGGTTGTTTCGATACTTCCTTCATCAGGATAGGCATTGATATTAAAGCTGGTACCCAATACTTCAACTATTGACTTACCATCGATATCTACAACAAAAGGCATTTGCTTATTCTTCGCCACTTCCAAATACGCTTCTCCTTTTATCTTAACAGTACGTTTCCCGCCTGCGAAAACAGTTGGATAGCTGATTGATGAAGCCGCATTCAACCAGACCTTTGTTCCATCAGGAAGTGTTACCTGGTATTGCCCACCTTTCGGTGTAGTCATTGTATTCCAGCCCGGATTTGTAAGCGTTGAGTTTCCTGGTTTGTAAGCAATTTGACCACTGGCCAGTTTTACAATAGCTGCACCATCCTGTACAGCAAGCTCTCCATTAGCTACACTGTCGAGTATGATACTGCTGCCATCAGACAAGGTCAGCTTGGCGCGGTCGCCACCCGGTGAAATATCTTTTGGCAAACCATCTGTATTTTCGACAAGTGATTGAACTTTTCTTTCGGTAATCGACCAGAAGAACACAGCCACACCGAGTACCAGTATAACAGCAGCCGCTATTTTGTATAAGTTCCAATACATGGAATATACCCTCGCACCTGAATGATCGGTCACAGGTGCTGACTGGTGCCTTCGATCTGCCAGATAAATACTGTCGCGTATGGCATCCAGTTCCCAGTCAGTCAATTGTTTTCCGGTAGGTTTTTTTTCCACTCCCACTGCAATAGCGTCGAGCATTTCTTTTGCCCGCGCTTCATTTTCTGGTTGAGCGAGCAATGCAAGAAATTTGCTGTGTGCTTCTTCTGAAAGCTCAGCTTCCTGCAGTTGTCGAAATAAATCTTCCATTTCATTCATCGGAGGAACGATATATTATAATGACTGTAAACCTTCTTCTATGGGGGACAGTGCTATGAAACTTTTTCAAAAATGAGTGAGAAAATAACGAAAAGCGAGGTTTCATCTAATTTACCCAGGCAATATGCTCTGATTGAACGCATCGCTCTTTCCAGGTTTGTTTTGATGGTTTCAGAAGAAACACCCTGGATCTGCGCAGCTTCTTCCCGGCTACGCCCTTCTTTTTTTATGAGAATAAATGCTTGCTTTTGTTTTTCAGGAAGGATCAGTATTGCTTCATCAATCAATCGCTCTAATTCGATTTCTTCTTTTACTGGTATTTCATCTGTTCGCAGCAGGTTAAATTCCTGACTCCATTGCGACATTTTTCCTTTTTCCCTGTTTGATTTCTTTATATGATCGTATACTTGATTAACAGTAACCGACCTCAACCATCCACCAAAATTTTCAACCGTATTCAGTCCCGAACGTCTAAGCCAGACCTTGAGAAAGACTTCCTGTACGATATCTTTCGCCAGATCAGCATCCAGGAGTACTTTTAAGGCAGTCTGATAGCAGGCAGGGTAAAAACAATCCATCAGTACTTCAAATGCAGCTGCATCTCCTTTCGACAACTGAAGAAGGAGCTCCTTCTCTTATATATGCTATGCAACAGAACTTCAGGCAAATCCAGGTATGTTAAATTAATTAAGGATATCCGCGCAAACACCAATAATATGTCAATTATTGCTGACTAAAAGCACAAAAAAGGAGATAAGGAATGAATGGAAAAGGTAAGATGCGACAATAAAAAATAATCATGACTGATTCGCATACCATGCCAAATGTAATGCAAACGATACGTAAAATTCACCTATTCTGCAGGAAAAGGCGCAAAAATCCAGCAAAAAGTAAAGACTACCCAATTAAAAAAAGAAGTCTTTTCTTGTTGAATCGGTAAAGCAAAGAAGTAACCTGCATGTGGCTACCGCTTTGATAAATCTCTTTTTTACAAATGGAATTACCTCGATAGCAGGTCATCTGTGCTGGCCCAATAGCTTACTGACCGATTCTATTGCAACACCATTGCTGAGTATGACAGTTGTAGTAAACGCATGCCGCGCAATATGGAAAGTGAGGTCTTTGCTAATGCTATAAACATCTGCTATCTCTTTCAGGCAGGAGTTCATTCTTTTGAATTGTTATCAGATGTTCCTGGATGTGGTGGAAAATTAAAAAAGGGCTCACAAAACCAGCGTTTTATGAGCCCTTTAATCTTATTTGATATACTATCTGGCGGAGAGAGAGGGACACTCCGATCAATATGTCAAGCCTAATAAACGTTTGATTTAAAGACGTTTTCGGTTGTTTTATTTTTATAATATTGTTAGTTACTTCCGGGTTTACTTCCGGGTGAAATTAGCAGCAAACCCTTTACAGGTGGACCTTTCGAGCGATTTGACTTGCGTTGTTTCATAACCTTATTTTTAATGCTTATTCAAATAATAGTTAACCCGCGCTTCAAATTCTTCCTGCTTGGAAGTTCTTTTGTGCGGTGCTGATTCCGGTGGTTTGTTGTGTTCTAAATGGAGGTTGTAATAGTTTTGCCGCTTCGGGTCTAAGAGTGGATTCCAACCATGCTTCAAATCGTAGCTAATGTCTTCGCGCAATTCTCGGATTGCTTTTAGGCGACCAGATAAAGACTTTATTCTGTTTATTCCTTCCCGTCTTTTGAATTTATGTTCCTTGTCTGAAGATTTGAAAGAAAAGAATACATACCAATCTTTGGAAACATCTTTACCATGTTTACAAATGACAGGTTCTGTATAAATCTTCTTATTGAAAGAAGGCATTTCTCAGACTTATAATCAAATATAGACATTTGGATACATATATGTAGCCGTAAGTTTTGCACAGTCAGGCGACTTTTGGTCATTGAAAAATCCTGCTGAAATAAAGGCGTTTGCGACACATCTGAGGATACTCAGAGAGAAAGCCGGTATGTCCCAACAGGAATTGGCAGATACAGCGGAGATTTCTAAAATGACAGTTCAGCGGATTGAAAATGCTAAATATAGTGTTACCCTAGACACCCTTGTATCAATTGCGAAAGGGTTAGATTTACCTTTGAAAAGGCTAGTTGACTATTAATTATTTATCCGTGATTTTAGCAATCAATGCATCATTCCACTTCCTTGACCCCTTATCAAGCCACCAATATTTTGGAATTGCTGATGTTTGTGGCATCCAATTACTTTCCCTGATCATTTTTTTATATCCATCGGTAAATCGGTATTCGAGAAACTCACCATCCCAATAAATTGTATGAAACTTAGTCACGAGCATATTAATTTCATTCCAAATATTCTCTGCTCGTTGATTAGGAGGTAATTGAATGCTAAGAGAATAATGCCTAGTTTTTGAATCCGGATAATCCGTGTAGGACTGCACTGAATACTTCTCAATTATGTACAAAAGGATGGGTTTTATTTTTTCCAAGCTCAAGTAGTTATCCGAATACACACTAGAAAAGTTGTTATAAATTATCTTGTCAAGATGCGGAGGGATAAAAATGTTAGTTACTTGGTAGCCTCTAAGTTCATCATCGAGATGCTTTAATTTAATACTCCTTTGTGAATATCCACTTCTCGCTACTATAGAAATGTGATATATTCTAAACTTTTTGATTAAATCAATTAATTGAATAACCTGTAAATTGTATTGTCCTGGAGAGGTAAAGTTTCGGACTACTTTTTTGGTTACTTTTTTAGAAAAATCAAAACCATCTGCTAGAATCATTAGCACCAAAGGCAGCATAACTATTCCCATAAATACAAATGCAACCATACACTTGAATTTCTATATTTTTCAATAAACTAGGAAGCTATTTTATAATCAAAGAATCTATATTAGATACCTTAAAAATAATTGTGCTTGAGTCATTTCTATTGTATAAAAATAGGTTGCTTTGGGTTTGACCAATGAAGACTAGATTTTTAGAAGTTGTAATGTGACTATCTTGGGTCTTAAAAGATACTATTCTATCTGAGATTCCATTTTTTACTTTAATTGCATCAAGTCTACGGTATGTTGAAAATTCAATTCCAATATAAACTACCAATGCTACTGAAAAAAGGAGGACATTATCTGTAATAAGATTTCCTTTTCGGGTCCACATAAAATAGGCATACAACATCATACAGAATAGATATGCACTAATTAAATAAAAGAATTGTAATTCAAATTCCTTTTTATGATAGCATCTAATCAATATATATTTTATTAGAAAAAATATTAAGTAATAAAATAGAATGTATACTGATAGGGATTTTACAAGCCTTTTCCAAAATGTCTCCTCACTTTGGAAGTTATCATGCTTTTCTTCAGCATTTGTTGGCAATCTATTTTCAACTTCTTGGCTTTTACTAACTACCTCTTGTATAAAATATGAATAAGCAAAAGCTGTAATCAAAACAACTGTAGGAAAGAACGACAACAGTAGTTCTGAATTGGTGATGAAATTATAAATATCAATCTTGAACTCTTTGTAATAATAATGAAGATTACAAAAGCCAAAGTACAATATGCAAATCGTTAGCAATGGAAGATATTCGAGAATTTTTTTCATTTGAGTAGCTTAATGAAGAGTTATCATCACCTCATTAGTGCAAACTAACATTAATATGCGAAAAAATATATTGGAGTTCCTTAGTAGGTCCGGCTTGGTTCCGTGCGGAGAAAGTGATACCCTCATAAAATGAAATAAGTCGTTGATAATCAACGACTTATTGCGGAGAGAGAGGGATTCGAACCCCCGGACCTGTAACAGTCAACGGTTTTCAAGACCGCCGCATTCGACCGCTCTGCCATCTCTCCGGCGCAAATGTAGGGGCATCTGGGAAATTGACAAAATCTCTCACAAACATTTTGAAAATATTTTCTGCATTAGCGCCGGAAGGTGAAGGTTATATCTTATTTATTACAGGCTAAAAATCAATCCGGAAGCGGATTACAGAGGCCTGCATCCCTGCCGGAACAACCTGAATATTTTTTATCATCATCCCTGATCTTTATATCCCGGATTCCACCAAACCATCTGTAAGGGTGTCTCGAACTTCCCCTTACCGGTATAGATCTTCCGCTCATGAACGCCTTCTGTTTCAAATCCCAGACTCAAATAAAACTGAACATTATTCGTATTATGACGTCTCACGTAAAGCTCTACCCGAAGTACATGTGGAAATTCCTTTTCCACCAGCTCCAAAAAACGGACAAACAACTTCCTCCCCACTCCTTTCCCCTGGTGATCCGGATGAACAACAATGGTAAGGTCAGTCAACAAGTGCTGAAATGCAAAGAGCTGCGGAGTGTACGCGTGTATCTCTCCTACAATATCTTCTCCTTCTTTTGCTACCAGCATCAGACCATGCTGCATACAGGCATCGATCACACCATCGATGTATTCATCAGTGATCTCGTAAGGCTGACGGATCAATCCACCCGGAATAGCCGTCACGGCCAGGTGCACCCGTTTGAGCTGCTCACGCATACCCGGATCAACGGGCAATATTTGAAGTTCCATACTGAAATTTAAATGATCGTTCCCGATCAGAAAAGGGTTGCTGAAAAAATAATAACTTGTGACCATTCCAATACTATACAATGGTCAGACTTTCATTGATACTGGCAATGGCAGCAGCAATGCCCTGCTCTGCACAAACCAAACCGGGAACGGCGCCGGTGGAACATGTAAAGCCCACAGCCGATCAGGCCGTGAGAAGAGCTGCATCTGAAAAATATTGTAAAGACCGGGGCATTCCGGTGTACAATAATCCTTATGCATTATTCACTGAGCCTGAATCCAAAGTGGTGATCAGAGACAAAGATGCTGTAGTGAACCGGGCGCTCGCGCTGTTTTACATCAGCCTGAAAGGCGAAGGAGTGGAAAAAAAACAACT
>CAZGSG010000353.1:0-6183 GCA_964528095.1 uncultured Terrimonas sp. | reverse complement strand
GTCATGAGGATTTTCCCGTCGCAGCGTTTCACTTGTTCCTAACAGGTCCTGCAACTGGAATATGCTCCACATTGCAGGAGAATATAAATGTTGCAGCAGGATCGCCCTGTTTACCCAGGCCTCGCAGAAATAAGGCGCATCCCCCCATTGTCCCAGCACCTGGTTGTAGAAATGCTGTGTCCTTTCGCGGTTTTCCTCCCACCACCCACGTACAGTGCTCATATCATGCGTAGAAGGTGTAATGACCGACATATAGGGCGCATCATTCGGTAAAAAGAATTCTTTCTGCGGATCCTTCGGCATCCGTTGTATTTCCAGGCTTAGTATTCCCAGTTGGTTCATTACATCGGGTACACAATCCGGTACCATGCCCAGGTCCTCTCCACAAATCAGCATATTGGTAGACGCTTTCAATTGTGGCAGTTTATGCATCGCTTCTTTTCTCCAGAACTCATCCTGGCGACGGTAAAAATAATTGACGTATAGTGCTTTTAATTTTTCCTGCAGGTGAGGGATCAGGTAATGAAAAGAGGATGTTTTTTCCATCGAAATACGGAAATGAAATTCCTGCCCCTTTGATCCTTCCTGCCGGAACAGGATCACATTGGAAATAAGATCATATAACTTAATTTTCAGGCTTTCGTTATCTGCTGTGTTTTCTTTACCTGAAAAAAATGTTTCCACCTGTCTTTGCGTTTCGAATGCCGGCAGCAGATCATAGCCTCCTGTATTGTTGCGCTGCAGAAACTCCTGTTTCACTTTTTCAGCCGCGTCGCCAAATGTCTCCATCAATATCTGATCATTGATAAACGGCTGACAGAAACGTTGTTCATCGAACCAAATGCCATTTTCGCCAAACTCTACATAGTGAACAGGTATGCAGGGTACAAAATAACCAAGTATGCCCTGCACCGCATGGGAAGGAATGGTCCAGATGCGAAAGAATCCCAGGATATGATCTATGCGGAAAGCATCGAAGTAATTACTCATCTGTTCAAACCGCTGCTTCCACCATGCAAAGCCATCCTCATGCATCCGTTTCCAATTGTAAGTAGGAAATTCCCAGTTCTGACCGATAGGTGTAAAATCATCCGGGGGCGCACCCGCCTGCGCTTCCATATTGTACAATTCAGGAGCTACCCATGCATCACAACCATGACGGTAAATACCAATAGGAATATCCCCTTTTAGCACCACTCCTTTTTTATGTGCATAATCCGCTGCTTCCTTTAATTGCAGATGCAGATGGTATTGAACAAAACAATAAAATGAAATTTCTTTTTTTACACCTGATTTTGGCGCATGCAGTTGCCGGATTTCTTCTGCATCGTACACACTATTTGTTTTCCAACCCGCGTATTTTGAGCTGCCATATTTATCCCTGAAATAACAAAATGCGGCATAGGGTTCTAACCAGTGTTTGTTGTCTTCATAAAACGTTTTGTAATCATCGGATTCAAATGAATCCTTCCCCATCTCTTCATACAACTCACTCAGCATTTCCAGTTTGAAACGAATGACAGCTTCATAATCTACTTCAGCCAGTTCATTTAGTTGTACCTGTTTCTTTTTTAAAGATTTTATCTTGTCAGCATATTTTTTCCCCGCCAGTTTTTCAAGATTTATATAGATCGGGTGAAGTGCAAATGCTGATATAGCCGCATAGGGATAAGAATCTACCCAGCTATTGGTAGCAATGGTATCATTGATCGGTAATAACTGGATCAGTTTGAGATTTGTTTCCTTTGCCCAGTCTACCAGTAATTTGATATCAAGAAATTCGCCTACACCGAAACTATCCTTACTGCGCAGACTGAATACGGGGATCGCAACGCCAGCGCCTTTCCATGTATTGTTGGGTAATTGTACAAACCCATCATGCAGGATATTGACCTGTTGCTCATTATCGTTTCCAAATACAAGACGGTTATCGCCGCTCTCATACCGAATAAACTTTTTTTCCTTTGCATCAAATACGCCGTATTTATAGGCGGCAGGAAAATTGTTTCCCCGCATATCAACCATACATGTCCACCAGTTCCCTTCTTTGGTTAAAATAAGCGGCGCTTCTTCTGACCATTCAGTCAATGCGACTCCCTCACCAAGCAGGCAAACCACTTCGTTCTTGCCCAGTAATGGAGCTTTCACCTTAAATATATGGGAGAAATGCCTGGGGGCTTTTTGTTGTGTCTTCGAACTGCTGTTATGCAGCAGTACTTTATTGAAAGGGGCGGTAAAAAAAGCGTTTTCATATTCTCCGGCATGATTCCATGTATCCAGTAACTGGATCTGCTGAAGCTCCTTTACAGAAATATCTATACTGCGGTCATTTCCCCACTCTCCTATCAGCTCACCCTCCTTGTTCTTCAGGTAATATTTGTACCGGATCCCATCTTTACGAATGTCTTTCCTGTTTATATCAACATGAATATCCCAATAGTCATTATCCAGGTAGTTCATGGGCAACACATTTTCCTGTACATTACTGCCCAATTCGCCGGCATTCCCTCCCAGCCACAAGCTCTGCCCGAATTCAGTATGAAAACGAAGATAAAAATGAAGCTTCATCGCAATCGTTGGTTCTATAATAATTTAATACCAGACATGATGTGTGCCACCGACACATTATCACGAAAGTAAAGAAAACATGCAATGTTCCTGCTTTTATTTAAATAAACTTTGGAAAAAATAAACCATGACAGACCCTCAAAAAAGATGGAAAACACTTTTCTTTTTTTGCTTTGGGCTCGCCCTCTCAGCTACCTTCTGTATGAAATGGATGGAAGCGGATTTTTGGCTAAATGGGGAACGTTTTACAATCCTGGGACTGGAACTCTTTTATTCCCGTGAAAAGCTGGTAACGATCCTTACCGGACTGGATCCACTTACAAGAACGATCCTTGGTTACCACCTTAGTTTTGATTTCGCCTTTATGGCGGGCATTTTTCCAGGTATCCTGTCTTTATGCATGCTGGCAAGGGAAAAGATGAGATCGGATTTATGGAAAAAAATATTGCTGGTGCTTGCATGGCTTCAATTGCTTGCATGGGCCGGCGATATCACAGAGAATCTTTATTTATTGAAATGGGTGGATAAACCCGTAATTGGAGATGAAATTGCCTTTTTCCATTTCGTTGTCACAGCTAAATGGCTCATGGCTATCGCAGGGGCTGTTATTGCAATCCCTATTTTGGTAAAAGAGAAGATAAGCAGACGACAGAAATCTCATTTTTAAATTTAATCTTCACGCCTTATTTTTGCCAAAATTTAAAATATGGAGCAACAAAAGAAATATAAAGGTTTGTATTGGGTGGTGTTCCTGGCATCTACAGCGGGACTTATTTTAGCAATAGCTGGTCACTGGCCATGGCTGACCATGATACTTCCTTTCCAAACTACTTCTTTTGTAAAGGCGATGGATATTATGTAATTGACTTTTTCAGTATACGTAAACCCGTTCAGGATATTCCAGGACGGGTTTTGCTTTTATATCAACAACTGAATGATAGCGTTTGATCCTGCCGGGATAATAATTTAAGCCTGCCTGCAGAACAAATAATGATTCAGTTTTTTATTGTGGATTGCCTAGTTGCCCATCGCATGCAATGGACGAAACGGTATGATCGCGTATGGCGAATTAGGCTGCTCAGTACAATACTGGTTATGCAAACAAATAGTGTAGCAACAAAATAACAGCGAAGCTGCAGAAGATTATAACAAAGAAGATGAAAGTTCATTAACGAAAGGGATCAGGAGGATCCAATGAATGAACGCACCGTAAATTATTCTTATCAACCGGAATGAACAGGATTAGCGGATTGTAACCGGCCCTGGTCATTATCTTCAACCAAAGATGGTAAGAAGATCAATATCTCCTTACCATCTGACTTGCTGATCTGGCGTTCCTGCGGATTTTCCACATGTCGATTACGCTAAATGAGCTTTTAGCTTTTTCGTTCAGCTTTACGCCTGTAGCAACCGTTTC
This sequence comes from uncultured Terrimonas sp., assembly GCA_964528095.1. Lineage (GTDB taxonomy): Bacteria > Bacteroidota > Bacteroidia > Chitinophagales > Chitinophagaceae > CAZGSG01. The sequence goes on along the minus strand of CAZGSG010000353.1, from coordinate 2,198 downwards.
TTTTACTTCTGCTACCAGGTTTTTTAAGATTGCCTCGTCCATTTGGACAATAGTAGGCATGACATCATGTTTCATGACATTTACTTTTTTTAATGTTTGTTTAAAATATCTGAGCTTTCGGGAGAAAAACACCTAGAATCGTTCAAGAAAGTGTGTATCCTGTCGCCTTATGTAGTAAGTACTATACTAATAGCTCAAATTGACGCTGCAAAGGTAATAAAAAACAGTCGATTTTTGCAATAGTAAATAAACGAAATGCGGGTTTTATTTAACGAACGGTAAAATTCAGGGGATGGCCTGTTTTAACGATTTTTTCTATTATAAAAATCGTTTTATTCCCGTCTTTAGCAGTGGACTCTTCCCGGCTTTATACCGCCCGACATTTCTGTCCATGGAAATCGTTCATATTTCTGTAAATTTAGCCATCAACTAAAATCTATTATATATGCATACTAGGACCAACTTGCTTTTTGTATTACTGTTGACGGCACTGACCTCATCAGCTCAATATACCAATCTTACATTTTCACCTGCTCAGGCCAGGCCGGGCAATACCATCAACTTTGAATATTCTACCGCAGGTACTACACTGGGAGAATCAAAGGATTTTGTAGCCTTAGCTTATCTGCAGGATGGAGCTATAAGGGTGGAAGAAATAAAACTTACGCCTTCAGGTGATAAATGGACGGGCCAGGTTAAAACAAATGATTCCACCAAAGCAATACTGATCGTTTTCAAAAAAGATGATCAATTCGATAATAACAGGGAACAGGGATATTCGCTCATACTTTCAAATAATAAAGGGCTGCCGGTAAAAGGCAGTGCGATCGCACTGGCCGAATTGAACAATTTCGGCGGTTTTCTTGCCCAAATGAAAGTTGCTCCCGCGAAAAACATTGAGTTATATGAAAAAGAATTTAAAGAAAATCCCGAGCTAAAGAGCAAATACCTGAATGCTTATGCCAATATGCTGATGCGTTCAGACAAGGAGCATGCAAGTGAAAAAGTAACTCCACTTATAAAAGAAGTACTTGCAAAAAAGAATATAAAGGAAGAAGATTACCAGGCTGCAATGTGGGCAAACCTGGCATTAAAGGATAAAGTAAGTGGCGACAAGATAAAAGCCGATATCCTGAAAAAATACCCGGCCGGGTTGACCGTTAAATCTGAGAAAATGACTGCTTTCTACAATGAAGCAGACCCAAAAAAGAAAGAAGTATTACTGGAGGAATATCTAAAATCCTATCCCCCTAAAACCGAAGCAGATAAAAAAGCGGCCAGTTCTTTATATTCCGCTATGGCATCTTCTGCCGGCACGAAAAATGAATTTAACCTCATGAGAAAATATGCCGCCAAGGTGACGGTAAAAGAATCCCTTGCAGGCACGTACAACAGCATTGCCTGGAAGATGTCAGGCGAAGGTTTGGAAGGTAAAGCCACTGATCTTGCAATGGCCGAGGATCTTTCACGCCAGTCCCTGGAACTACTGAAGGATGCCATGAAAGACCCCGTTGGCAAACCGCTTTATTACACTGCACAGGAATATAACAAGAACCTGGAATACACCTATGGCATGAACGCAGACACATATGCCCTGATCTTGTGGAAAGCCGGGAAAGAGCAGGAAGCTTATAAATACCAGGAAGAAGCCGTGAAGTCGATGAAGATGGGCGATGTGGAAGCCAATGAACGGTATATTGTTTACAAAGAAAAAATCAAAGGTGCTGACGCGGTAAAAGACGAAATAGAAGATTTCATTAAAAAAGGCAAGTCGACTCCCTTAATGAAAGATCTGCTGAAGAAACAATACATCGCGTCCGGTCATACAGAAGCTGAGTATACTGCCTATATGGACGGAATGATGAAGGATATGCGGGAAAAAATGCGGGAAGACGTATTAAAGAAAATGATGAATGAAGCCTCGCCTCAGTTTGCATTAAAGGATCTCTCGGGTAATACCGTTTCGCTCGAGGCCTTAAAAGGAAAAGTTGTTATTGTTGATTTCTGGGCTACCTGGTGCGGCCCCTGCCGCGCGTCATTTCCTGGTATGCAGAAAGCCGTGGATAAATACAAGGACGATCCCAATGTAAAATTTCTTTGTGTGGATACCTGGGAAAGTAAAAAACCCGAAGACATGCAGAAAGATGCCGAAGAAGTCATGCGGCAATACGCCGAAGGTGGTCGAGGCACCTTGCGGG
>CAZGSG010000352.1:0-6203 GCA_964528095.1 uncultured Terrimonas sp. | reverse complement strand
ACTCAGTAGAAAAAACGCAGGCACAACCCGATTTCTTTTTTATAAAAGCCGATACCAAACTGGTAAAGATCTTTTTTAATGACATCCTCTTTGCAGAAGCTTACAGAATTACGTGGTCATTCATACCATTGATAAAAAATATATCAGCTATCTCACGTTTAAATCAGTTGAAGATTATCTGCCGGTTACTCAATTCGTAAAAACGCATAAATCATACATTATTGCCGCATCCCGCATTGAAAGTATTGAAGGCAACGAAATTCGTATTGGACAGCACCGGATCCCGGTGAGCCGTAACCTGAAGGAAGAAGTAATGGAGAAACTCTTAAAAGGAAAATTTCTTAAAAGATGATCATGTTGCAGTTGCTAAAAAACGATCTACCTACCCCAATTCAATCATATCCTTCAACACTGACGATCGAATCATAGTTAACCAGTAACTCTGTGCCTGAGGCAATATCAACAATTGTTTCAAAATATTCCCCATCCTTTACGGAAATGATATTGGGCGAAGAGGAATGATTAAGGTAGTTAACCATGTCCATTACCTTAAAACCATAGTCCGGAACATAATAGTGTTCCTCATCGTACAAACAATAAGTCTCCACAATCGACCTGGAATGCCCGGGCAGTTGTTCTACATCGGCCACCGGCAGTTTTATCCATTCACCTACATTGTGCGAAAAGATCGTCCGGCAGCCCTTTGGGATATCACGAATGGCAAACACGCCAATTCCGTGTACGGGAGAGGGTTTCAAGGCGACCCAGGTCTCCTGGGCCAATTCCCGCAATATTTCCTCTTTTGTCATAACCAGCTGCTACCTAGATTAGCTACCTCTTTGTGAACCTGTATTGGATTGTTTGCTCACAAAGCCGGTCGACTTGGGCTTTTGGATGAATTTTGACCCTGCTGCGCCTGCTGAGTTCTTTTTCTTGTCTTCTTTTTTCTTATCCTTGCTATTTTTCTGGTTCAATAATGACATACCTGATTTTTATTTTAGTGGTATAAAATTAATTATTTAAAAATAAATAATGAAACTGCTTTCAGATTTAACTTTTTAGCGTGTAAAATAGACTTTGCTGATCCTACCATTTTCTATCATATAGATCGCAACTCCATAATAAAGCCTGTCGCCCGCGCCATGTATTTCTTCATGATCGATCACCGTATTTCCTTCTACTATCCTGTTCAGTAACTTGCAATAAAGCTTGGGCACACGTGTAATAAACATATACTCCTCCCGCATCTTCGCTTTTCCTTTCAATACCAACTTACCCGGCAAATCATATATTTCCACATCTTCCGAATAAGGGGCCAGAAAAGCATCCAGGTCATGCGCGTTATAGGCATTCAGTTGTTGCTGGGCCAGCATCTCGGGAGTATTGTTAACCAGTGAATCGGGTTTTATAGCCACACCCTTATTGATCACCCAGTCTATTTTTCTCCAATTGGCCAGGCTATCCAGGGGATTTGCATCAAGCAGTACCATGTCGGCATCTTTTCCTTTTACAATGCTTCCTGTTTTATTTTGTAAGCCCATGGCCTTTGCGCCATTAATAGTAGCAGCTTGCAATAGCTGCCAGTTAGTAAAGCCAGCTTCCTGCATTTTTTTTAATTCTATAAAATAAGACCCCGCGTGCTGTGTACCGGTGTTACCGGCATCTGTGCCTGCGGCAATGGTAACGCCTCCGTCCAGTAGTTTTTTCAGGTTTACAAGACTAATGGAATCCTGGAGTAACTGCCTCGCCTTTACCCGAGGCGATGCCAGGCGGTTTATATAATTTTTAGCCAACGTGGTATCGGGCCAGGGATAGTCAAGAATAGAACCTGCGGTAACAGGATGTGAAAGCGCCAGTTCATCCGTAGTAAAATGATAAGTATCACCCAGCACTTTACCATAATTACCGGCTACCACCATGGTAGGGCAAAGCACCGTATTTTTTTTCTTTAGCAATTGCACAAATGCATCGTTTACTATTTCGTCCTCTACATTATGTACCAGGTAGTCCGCACCGGCTTTTACGGCTAACTGGGCAGTTATTCTTTCCGTGGCATGTACGGCCACGCGTAAATTATTCTTATGTGCTTCATCAATGGCAGCCTGTATCAGGGCAAGGTTTTTTCTTGCACCGCGTTCGATATTTGAGTCCAGAACAATATACCAGATCTTTATAAAATCCGCCTTTGCCGCCAACTGGTCTTTTACTGATTGCCGTACACCTTCTTCCGTTTTCATTTCTACAAAAGGGCAATCATTACCCAGATCTTTGTATTGCGGTGGCACCATTGTAGTGAGCAGGGGACCAGTCATAGTTATCTGCGGAGAATAGCTTTTATTACGGAAAGAATCTCTTTGAGCCAGGAAATTCATCGTGGCGCCCACATCAATCACAGATGTGATGCCTGCTTTGGTATAAAGCCTTAACATATCTTCCATGTGTTCATGCACCCATTTCACCTCTTTAGCATATGGACGATATTTACGTAATTCAATCGCATCAGGCCGGGCATAAATACCACCGCTCTGGAAAAAGTGAACATGGGCATCGGAGAAACCAGGCACCAGGTATTTTCCTGCTCCATCAATTACTTGTGTTCCGGGTGCTAATTTATATTGCCGGTCTTTTTCCACGGCAATGATCCTGCCCGCGTCAACTAAAACACTATACCCGTCGAGTAGCTTATTTTTTTCAACATCTACGACCCGCACATTTTTAATAAGAAGCTGCCCTGTACTGGCTATGCATATCAATAATGCCAGTAAGGTGGACATGAAGAAATTAGGACGCATCAGGTATTTTTTTTGAAGATAGCAGTTTTATCGCAATTAGATTTCTATTACCGCTAAACAACAATGAGGCGTTTTACAATAAGCCTTCATGACAAATCCTTATTTGCTATTGGTATTACAAAAAAAAGAAGTCCCGGAAATCACCCGGGACTTTTCAATTATCAGAACCTTAAACATTGAATTTGCAAACCTTAACTCATTAAAAGTAATCTATGCTTTTTTTAATATCGAATCAAAGCTAAATGCGATCGTAGTAGTATTATTAAGATATGTAGTGACACCGATATAGCCATTCATTTTTTCAGTAAAAGGCTGGGCTTTATTTAGGCTTTCAGATATTGCACTAAAATTAAACGGACCGGTGTGACTAATGTGCAACATGATAAGATCACGATGTTTATGCGCTGAAATACGAACAAGATTATTTTTATGTTCTGCGATCACTGCATCTACAAGGGATGTAAGGGTTGTTGCCAATAACGCACCATCGGCGCCTGGCTGTATGGTCTTGCAAACATCGTTGAGGACTTCATTATTGTTGTTAATAACGGCCGACAGTTCGTTGATCACCTTACTTATTGCACTATGTATGGGAGCCGTATTAAATTCAGTTTTAGTGTTTCTTGATTTCATGGATGCTGATTTTATAATTTGCCAGGATCGGGAGTGGCGGATGAAGCGGAAGTCTCCTTTGTATAATAATTAACAAAAGGGCCAGTGACGGAAAAATAAATATCAGTGATGTGGTTAATAAAGAGTACATAGTTGATATTGACAGTACAAAGGAAGCAGCAAACAGTAATTTAAAAAATAGTTGATTCGCTTTAATAAAAGTCAATGCAGCTATACACAGAGTGTAGACAAAATACTACACAACTGGTATTCAATAGAGAACTATATTTGACTCTCGTAATTCTTTAGTTTTAATGATCCAATGACAACAGAACCACCATCAAGAACCACACAATGGGGCGTAGGAAAAAATTCTCCATTGGCCGATTTTTCGTCTTTCGTTCATCCTGTAAGTGCGGGCGTGATTGAATACATAAACGAAAACACATTCTCACAAAAGATAAAAAGAGGAGCGTACCTGCTTAAACCAGGTGAGGTTTGTAATCATCTTTACCTGATCAATAAAGGCCTTATTCGCGCCTTTATCAGGGAAGGCGACAAAGAACTAACTTCCTGGATCAGTCATGAAAATGAAATAGTCACTTCGATAAGGGGTCTTTCTCAACAAATTCCTTCCCGCGAATATATCCAGGCACTGGAGGATTGTGAAGTAACCGTTTCAGATTATGCTAATCTTCAGTATCTATATGCCAATTTCCACGAAATGAATACGGTCGGCAGACTGATATTGGAAAGGTATTACCTGGACGCAGAGGAAAGAGCTTATATCAGCCGTATTCCGAGCGCCGAAAGAAAATATAAACATTTTATAGAAACAAGAAGCGACCTGATCAATCGTGTTCCCCTAAAATATATCGCATCCTTTCTTGGAATGACCGTAGAAACGATCAGCCGGATCCGGGCAAAAAAGAACATTTGAGTTAATTACAATAATCCCAGCATTTATTGGCAAAGAATTTGTCCCTGAGAACCTTAAAGTAATTAAAGCTTCCGCATGAAAATACTCCTGGGTACGGTCTTTTTGTTTACTACAGTCGTTACCAATGCTCAATTAAAAGGATTCAGTATTGGCCCCTACGCTGAAATGGCCTGGCCCGCAGGTGATTTTGAAAAGACTCATAAAACAGGATTAGGTGCTGGGCTGGGAGCAGATATCCGTTTTGGCAAAATAGGATTCACCGGCTCTGCGGGATACCTGCAATTTCCCGGAACCACCACGAATACAACAGAAGGATCTATAAAAAATCAGGCGCTTGCAGCATTCCCTCTTCGCGCAGGTATCAAGTTCCGTCCTTTGCCCTTTATTTATTTTAAACTCGAAAGCGGTGCCGCCAATCTTACTAAAAACAGGGGATCGGTTTTCATACTCGCACCGGGAATGGGAGTACGCTTGTTGGGCCTTGATATAATGGCCAAATACGAAACTTGGAAAAAAGAGGAGAGTTTTAGTTTCTGGGCGGTAAAGCTGGGCTATAATTTTTGATATTTTTTGTCTCCGATAATCAGTGTAGAAACAGGCGCGTTGCATTATAGCCAACAAAGAGACGCATGGCCTGCGGCTCTACAAGGGAACAATCATTGTCAATGCTGCGGGCATGATCTCTGCATCCACCGTCTTTACTTTTCCGAGATACTCTCCATCTACCTGGAAATGAATTTTATGACGCGATACTATTTTTAAAGAACGGGTTTGTAATAATTCTGTTTTATCTGGATTAAAAGGACGGTTGAGGAAGCGCATTTTGAATAGCTCGGAAAGGGATATTTTTTTTACAATCACAACTTCAAATAACCCGTCATCCAGTCTCCCTTCGGGATTGATCACAACACCAGTGCCGTATTTTGTCGCATTGGCGATTACCACCATTGCCGCATCGCGTTCTATATATTTTTCATCCACCTTTATTTTTATATTCATCCGGTCATGCCTCCATAACACTTTCCAGGCAGATTTTACATAACTCCACATACCTCTTTTATCTTCTGCTTCAAACTTCTTAACTACATAAGCATTAAAACCAACATCACTAAGGTGAATACATAGTTGTTTATTGATACTGACGAGATCTATTTTTTTTCTTTGACCGGTTTCAATTATTTCCAACGCGGCTTTTGCATCAACAGGTATTTCAAGTTCTTTGGCCATGCCATTTGCTGATCCGGCAGGCAAAAGGCCTATAGGAACATCCGAACCCTGCATCAACTCCGCTACCAGTTTAAGTGTACCATCACCACCTACTGCTATTACCATACCCGGCGCTGTAATTTTTATTTTTTCCGCTATTATTTCCTTGCTACAGGGATCAGGTAATTCAAATAATTCAACAGCGTAAGGTTTACCTGTAAAAAAATCTTTTATTTCTGCCGGCCAGTCGATCGTTTTTTTTCCCGCGCCCGGGTTAATTATAAAAAGTAATTTTAAAAAATTGGCTGACATATTGTTAGTAATAAGGTGCTTGTTTGGAATGGGTGCTTTGGATGGTAAGGATAAAGTTCGTGGTAATTTTTCAAACCCTTGATTTATTGAAGAACCCTAACCGCCAGCCAATGCGCATCTATTTAAATGTTTGATCAACTATGGCAAATTCATCGCCAAAAAATAAAAAGAACGAGGTTAAAGTATATCATGGGTATGGTCATACGCATAATATGGTGCTGTTTGGCCATGTATTTAAAAAATTACCATTGCCCAGGCGAACATACACAGACAATATCTTTTCAAACATCACCTATTTATTAAAGCCCTTTTTTGTAAATCCCCGTCCTGGTATAACTGTT
>CAZGSG010000351.1:0-6208 GCA_964528095.1 uncultured Terrimonas sp. | reverse complement strand
TGCTTCTAACCCGCTTATGCATTTTCCTGTTTGTCCACAATTTCATAATGCAGGTTAATATATTTACCAGCTTTATAATCAAATAAATTAAAAAACAGGAATAATAACAACCCTGAACCCAGGTAGAATTTATTCTACGCGGTGAAACTTGGCGCATTACTTGCAAAACCAGCTTGATGTAGACATGATAAACAATGTGTGTTTTGCCAAACCAGCCATCTTTCCTCTATGGATAACATTTTTAAGGTCGACCTTACCAATTGTGACAGGGAACCTATTCATACACCAGGTAGCATTCAGCAGCATGGATTTTTAATAGCCATTCATCCCGAAACCTTATTGATAGAGCAGCTATCCGCCAATATAGAATCTTTTACAGGCAGAACAGCAAAAGAACTCCTGGGAAAATCCATCCAGGAAATAGAAGCCAACTCGCGTATTAGTCAGCAAGGTGCAGTACTCATGGATTTGCTCAAGCTGGGTAAAAGGACCGGCAATTATGAAGGGTTAAACCCGCATAAGATAGCGATCGGACAGCAGCATTTTTTTACTATCATACATGAACATAATAACAGGATCATTCTTGAATTTGAAGCTATACAAAATGACGATGCCTCGATTACGCTGCAAAAAAGCATGAGCAACGCGCTCAATGTGATTCAATCGGCCACAACTCAAACACGTTTGTTAAACGAAGTAGCGAGGCTCGTGAAGGAGATCAGTGGTTATTCCCGGATCATGATCTATAAATTCCATAAGGATTTTCATGGTGAAGTAGTTGCTGAATCGATAGATGAAAACAAGGAAAGCTGGCTACACCTGCATTACCCCGCCAGTGATATACCGGCACAGGCGCGTGAGCTATATAAACTAAATCTGGTCCGTATCATTGCCGATGTACATGGTGAACCTTCAGCCCTCTTAAGCAATGATGAATCCGCAGCTCCGCTCGATTTAACGCATAGCGGGTTGCGGGCAGTTTCTCCTATACATATCGAGTACCTCAAAAACATGGGTGTAGGCGCCAGCTTCAGCGTCTCGCTGGTAAGCAAAGGTGAGTTATGGGGATTGATTGCCTGTCACAATGATGAACCCCGGGTTATTGATTATAACTCGAGAATGGCCTGCAAATTTATAGGCCAGTTATTTTCCGCAGCGCTTGAGTTTAAAAGTAATGAGGAACTGGATAAAAGAAATAGCCTGTTTAAGGATCGGCAACTCAGGCTATTTGAACAGGTCATGAAAGACATAGACCTTGTAAATGGCCTGATGCAACAGGAAGTGAATCTACTTGATATAAACAGCGCTTCCGGCGCCGTATTATGTTTTGAAAATGGCCTGCATAAAAAAGGAGAAACACCAGACGAAAATGAAATAAACAATATCATTGAATGGCTTAAGAAAAAAAATAAAACTTCTTTTTTTCAAACATCATCCCTACCGCTGGAATACGAAGGAGCAAAAAAAATCGCCGGTCTTGCCAGCGGCATCATGGCCGCCGAGATTTCGCTTGACTGGAGCGAGTTTATCATTTGGTTCAAGCCGGAAGTAGTAAAGATGGTAAACTGGGCGGGGCAACAACAAAAAGACGCCAGCCCGCAGGAAGACGGTTCTATCCGTATCAGCCCCCGAAAAAGTTTTGCTAAATGGACACAGGAGGTAAAATACACTTCGGACGACTGGAGCAGCAGCGAGATTAGTACAGCACTCAAATTAAGAGAAGATGTGATACACGCTGCAAATAAAAAAGCGAATGAGATCAGGAAACTAAATGAACTCCTGAAACAGGCTTATGATGCGTTGGATACATTTAGTTTTACCATTTCACATGATCTACGCACGCCTTTATCATCTATTAAAAACTATTCAGAGATCATTCTTGAGGATTATGGTGAAGAGTTAAGCGACAAGGCTAAACAAATGTTCCTGAAGATCATCAAGGGCACTAACAAAATGGCTGGTCTAATTAAGGATGTCTTGCATTATACACGGGTGGGGAGGGCGGAGATCAATAGAGTGCCCCTCAATATGGCAAAAATGTTGAAAGATGTGCGGGAAGAAATACTGGCTAATTACCCCGGTAAAGACATACATTTCGAGCTCCTTGAAACCCCTTCTGTGACGGGCGACAAGACCATGATCTTGCAATTATTTACCAATTTGCTAAATAATGCGGTAAAATATTCCACAGTCAATAGCCGGGCAAAGGTTACTGTAAATGGCGAAGAAAAGGAAGGGTTTATTGTGTATAAAATAACAGATAACGGGATCGGGATCGACATGAAATACGCTTCTCGGATATTCGAACTTTTTCAGCGGCTTGACAATGCCCAGGAAATCGAAGGAACAGGAGTAGGGCTCGCCATTGCCAAACGAATAGTAGAAAAACATAATGGGAAAATCTGGCTGGAAAGTATCCTCAATAGTGGCACACAATTTTATATAGCATTACCAGTAAACAAGTCAAAAGATGCCTAGAACTATTTTATATGTAGAGGACAACCAGGATGCCATCACCTTTTTCAGCCGGGTGGTGAATAAGTTGGGAGATTATACTTATCACACCATTACGGATGGAAATTCGGCTATTAAATTATTGGAAGAAAATAAAGATTTTGAACCTGAAATGATACTGCTTGATATCAATCTGCCCGGTATGAATGGTTTTGAAGTTCTTCAGTATTTGCGTACGAAGACCAGCTATAAACATGTTCCGATCATTATGTTCACCTCTTCAGACAATTCAAGCGATATTAAAAAATCGTATGAATATGGAGCAAATGCCTACCTGATCAAACCTGATAGTCTTCAGAATTTAAAAGATGTATTATCCGACACATTCAACTTCTGGTTAAAACGAAATGTCGCCTGATGCCGCTTAAAAAAATCTTTATATTTGACGACGAGGTTGAAATGCTGGAATTGCTTCAGATAATGTTGGGGCGGCAATACGATATTTTATCCCGTAGAAACACGGATGAATTCGAAAAAGACATCAATGAGTTCAAGCCCGATGTTATTATAATAGACCATTTCATGGGCGAGAGCCAGAGCCAGGATATTATTTCCAGCCATGCGAAAGAACTGGGTAATATCCCGGTTATTCTTCATTCTGCACATGAAGAAATAGAAAAAATCGCCCGTATCTCGCAAGCAAGGGCATACATAAAAAAACCTTCAGGGATCAAAGAGATCCGGGCTAAAATAGAAACCGTTATCAGGGAATCTGGATCCTGAGCCTTAGTTTTCCTCTATCCATTTTTTAAATTTGGAAAATGTGGTAGCTGCCGCCGTAATTACTTCCTCGTCTGAATTAGCGGTCTCATTCCAGTTATCCATTTTTTCTTTGAATGTTTGCCACATCATTTCTTTATTCTCCGCATACACATTAAAGAATCGGGTATTCCCGGTATTTATACCTGCGTGTTTAATCAGCATATCTGCAATGATTGATCCGCCAAGCGTAGACCCTTCCAGTACATAAAAGCTTCCAAATGCTTTGGCCGTTGAATCAATAACCGGTGTGTCCAGCGCCAACGGTAGTACGATATTATCATTACCGAGATTAGACAGATCTTCCAGGATAGTAGCGGCCTTTCTTCTATCGCTATAAAAAGGTATGATCTCATCATTGAAATACCTGTCGAGATGCTCTTCAACAGGCTTATAATATCCATAAAATAATTTTAGCAATGCAATATACTGGGCAGGCTCCGAGATATCCTTTATATGCCTGATAATGAGTTTCTCAAGCGCAAGATGGGGCTCTTTTGTTTCTTCTTTGAGGCGTTTTGACAGCATATGGGATATTATTTGATAGTTTAATTACAACCCTTGTGTGCAAAAGTTCGGCTGCAACGTGTAAAATAGGCTAATACTGAAAATTCAGTTTTTTTATTTAATTTTCTTTTACAAACTAAAAATATGCCATCATCATCGTCCCGGCCATCCACATTTCTCTTATTTCCATGGGGGCTTTTGTCTATCGTATTGATATTGATACTGAACATCTCTTTAAGCGATAGCTGGTTTCGCAGCAACTGGAGCTGGATCACCCTGGTGCTGATCATTCCTGCAGCCATCTTTGAAAATTTCAAAGTGGGATACTCCACTATGCGGATCATGTTTATGAAAGTGGTGTATTCGCTACTCTCTTTCCTGTTGGTTGGTATGGCATTTGGCGCTGCACTTGCAGGCTGGCATTTGGAGAAATTTCAAAACATTACCAATATCGAGAAAATACGTCTTCCCTGGTATATCCTGCTTGCTCTTTTTGTATTGCTGATGATACAGGTAGCACAATTGTTCAGTATGCTTAAAGCTGTAAAAAGAGAATTTATGCAACTCGATCCGGATCAGTAATGCGTTGATAAAAAAAGTAACCCCCATAATTTAAACCGCGCTGGTAAAGAGATCAAATTGGCAACAGGGATCTTTAACCGACATTTGCCTGGTTAGATTTGTTGCAATGCTGCTTTCAAAAAAGGCCAGGTTGGCAATGATGAAATGATCTTTAGTTCATCTGTCAGCGAACTTTCATTGTCCAGGAAACGAAATATTTTTTGAGGAGCTGTTTTCTTAAACATGGCAGTGAAGACCTGTGCGCCTGGCAGCTTACGTTTGTACAAAACATTCAGCAATACACTATCATAAAAATTGAACCTCTTTTTTAAAAATGTATCAGAAACAAAAGCCTGCCCTGTATTGCCCAACTCTTCCACTATAGCTGCTGATTGTTTTTGAATGAATTGAAAAGTATACCCGCTAGAGGCCTTGGTTTGCCCTCCTGCAGTACCGATATAGATGAGATTACCCTGCCTGGCAGGAAAGCGATGATTCGTCATGGGTATGATACCAAATTCTTTTTCAGTAATTGTATAGTCGGTGATGCCTAAGAATCCGGATATATAATTTTTCAGCTCAGCATCATATTTATCCGTTTCCAGTAGCTGGTCTGTAAACAATGTATATTCAACCAATGCTTTGGAAGGGGAAAACGGCATCACATACACAAATGTTGTTCCATGCCGCTGGTCTACACGGAAATCCATCAATGTTGCTTCTGCAGGATCAAACACGGCTTTAGCTGTCTCAATCACCCATCCCTTAAAATGTTGCAGCAGGTAGTATTCTTTTCTATTCATTACCGGCTGCTGGAACAGGATGCTGTTAAAAACATATCCTGCATTGATACGCTGACCATTCGCAATTATATAAGCACCCTCGTCATCATTGCCTGCTGTTTCCACACTTTCAAATCTCAGTTCAATATTATCCTGCTTGCTGATAAGCTCAAAACACCAGTTATAAAAATCAATACCCCGTACCAGTTTATACCGGTAAGGTTCCAGTTCCATTAACTTATTAAACTCTTTGCTCCTGAACCAGGCTTTTGTCCAGCTTTTATATACTATTGGCTCAAAAACACCTGGTTGCTTTTCCCAGAAACACCAGGTCCGATCATTTTTTTCCTTTCTTGTTTTATCAATGAGCAGGATTTTTTTATCTCGAAACTTTTGTGAGTGGATCATGTGCACAAGCAGGCTCAGGCCTGCACAACCGGCCCCTGCAATAATATAATCATATCGCCTGAATTCACTCAATACTTAAGGGATCTAAAAATGAAAATTGTCATGATTCCGGTGCGTAACCGACTTTCCTAGCCCCTGCCATTAATTGCCTGTCGCGGCGCACCTTTTGCCAGTACTTTTTTGCAACATAGAGCATACCAAAACTTTCGCCCTGCTCTTTATTTAAATGCTTGTGATGCATTTTATGCGCCCAGCGTATGGCTCTTACATACCGGTTATTGCTGCGGGTAAACCATTTGAACCGCTGGTGAATGATGACATCATGCACAAGAAAATAAGCAGCGCCATAGGCCATGATACCAAAACCAAGCGCCTTCATCCACCAGATCTTATCAACTGTTCCAAAAAGTATCAACAGGATGCTGGGTACTGCAAAAATGACAAAGAATGCATCATTTTTTTCAAAAAAACCCGGTTCTACCTGGTGATGGTCTTTGTGCAGGTACCAGAGAAATCCATGCATAACATATTTATGTGTGAGCCAGGTAACTCCTTCCATGGCAATAAACGTTCCCACCAATACCAATATAAAATATACTACGCTCATACGCTTATTTGCATTTTTTTAATATGCTTCAGGACCTGCAGTTGTAAAGTTTATACTGCCAGGCCATACA
>CAZGSG010000350.1:0-6211 GCA_964528095.1 uncultured Terrimonas sp. | reverse complement strand
ACACGTCCCTGTAAAGCTGCCATGGGATTGATTATCGGTTGTTTACTCAGATCGGCAGCCGTGACCCGGCTGATGCTGCCGGTTGTTGTACGCTGGCTCGTGATGCCATAAGCTTGTATTACTACCTGGTCAAGGTAATTGCTGGCCGGTAACAAAGTAATGGTGACGGGAGTGTGATTATTGACAGTAAAGCGCTGCGAGGCATACCCTATGCAGCTAACCAGTAAGACAGTTGCTGGTTTTATGTTTCCCAGGCTGAAAAGCCCCTGAGCTGTTGTCAGCGTGCCTTTATTGCCTGAGCTCACAATGCTTACGCCAGCCAACACTTCACCACGTTCATTTGTGACTTTGCCCGTTAGGATAAATGTGCTGTCCTGTCCGAAGGCACAATGAACAGCGATGATCGTCAATAACAGTAATATCGTTCGTGAGATTAGGAATTTCATCATTGAAGGTTTAATTGTCTTGGTAATGGCGGAGTAGCAATCTGAGCTATAACTCCTTCCGCTGGACTGCGCTCCGCCATGGTTTATAGGTGATCAATAGAGGACCAGCGTGTGGATGCATTGTCTGGACATTTTACCCGTTGCTGGCAAAGTATCACACGATCAAGCTCTGGCCTGAATAGCTGGTTGGTAGATGTTACAAACTGTTTGCAGGAAATGATAAATAAGTGCATATGGCTAAGTGTTTTGGTGACTGATGGGAAAAAAAATGCGGAGAAACAGGTGTGTGCTTTCACCTGTCCTCCGCCGTAATCCTCAAACATGAAAAAAGGTTGCATCCAGTTCCCATAAGCAACTGACAGAATAGTTAACTGGTTTGCAACCACAGGGGGCTTTGATACGGATTCAACGGGTCTGATGGAACATTTACAGAAGAAAGAAAAAAAGATCGTATGCTCACAAAGACTTGTAGAAAAAAGAATCAGGGCTAGAAATTGTCGAAACCCAGCTACCCTCTGGTGATATTTCGTCAAATAAATAAGAAGCTGCATCCGTGTCAGATTAACAACAAACTGGCCCGCCTGATTGAATGAAGCACTCGTTATGTGAAACAGGAGTAATTCAGGTAAACTGAAAATAAAAAAGAAGGTGGTAATGAATTTCGGGTGTATGTAGTAGATAGGACGAGAAAAATGCGGAGCAGCAGGAAACTGCAATAACCTACTCTCCGCAGTTTTCATGGATATACAAACGGGGTACAGAGCTGTCTTCTGGCAAAAGCCGGAAGAGGAAATCGGGAATAACTGAGGTATAGCCGAACACACGATAAGTGAAGAATGTGCCTGTAGACCGTGTGATGCAGGCAGAAAATAAAATAAGCCAGGGCCCTTGTCATGATCCGTGCCTGATAAGCTGCTACGGAAATGAAGTAAAAAATGGACCCTGCGCTTAATGCGGTAGTATGTGGGATTCCTTACAATCATACTGGTTGCTTATCAGACACTCAGAAATGACGTAAAGAATTATGTACGCTTCTTTGCGAATATAAGAAGGATTTTTGAAATAGGTCATATACGACCTAAAATATTTTTACCCTAATCGCCAGTTTGCCGCATAACAACAATCTAAAATGGCAAACGAACTTGAAAAGCAACTAATTGAGCTTAATAATGAACTTGAAAAATTTGGAATTAGATTACGTCAAATAAGAAAACATAGAGGACTAACTCTAACTCAGGTAGAAGCACTTTGTAGACTTGAACAAACTAAACTAAGTAAAATAGAGCATGGGAAAATGAACATTGAATTTCAAACCATTTTAAAATTATCTAAAGCTCTTCTTGTTCCAATTAAAACTCTGTTTGATTACGATGGTGAACTTCCCGACAATAAAAAATATAAGAAACCATTTCCCAGCAAATAATAGATAAATTGACTATCCAAGTGCAGATATATATTCCTTACAACTCTTCTCTACAATGGGAATCATTATTGAAACTTTATCAACTAGAATTTTCAAATCATCATCTGTAATGTTAAATATTGGATCATAACGAGCTTCAATATATCCTTGCTTTAGTAACTCGAATAGCCGCTTTTCGTTTTTATCAGTTTCAGCCCTAAAAACCAGAAATAGATCTTCAGAAAAAGGCTTTGCTTTCTTTCTGAGTTTCCAAAGGTTATGAATTTTAGGTTTGTAATCCGTGAAAACAAGAAGCATAGCATAAAATAAGCACTCTGTAGCTTGGTGCAACATGAAAACACTATCTCTAAAACAGTCCTTACCTTTTGTTTGATAAAAAACTGCACCTTCTAATTTTCTAATTCCAGCAGGATACCAAGTATCAAAGTATTGTTGAGCCTTCTGCTTTTTCTCTTCCAGGGTCAATACCTTCGGTTCAGCAAATTGCACTGTCTTTTTATCAAATAATACCCAACCTTCTTTAACTATATCCACCCAAAAATAATTGCCCCATTCCCAGCCCTTGTTAATGAAATCGATTTCATGAATTTCCAAGTTCACAGCAGGCTCAATATCTTCTGTCTGCTGCATGATCTGTAATTCTTGGGTAGTGGCTCGCTCTTCATTATTTTTGGTTACAACCAAAAAATCATAGTCACTGATATATTCATACAAAATTCCATCCGATACATATCGGTTATCCACATGCGTTCCCTTGGCATAGCTGCCAAACAATATGACCATCTCAGGATCAACGACCTGTTTAATCACCTCAACGATGCGGCGAATCTCGTTCTGTTTCTGTGGTGGTAGTTGATCGAAAGAAGGTTTCATGTCTGTGTAATGGAATATATGAACAATGATAATTACGATATTTAAAGATACTTCAAAAAATAGTTACTTTAGACTGTTTTAGAACTGTTTACGCTCAGTTTTACTTCCTTAGCTAAACGATCTTTATAATTGTTTCTTGAATCAAATGGACAAATATTTTGACTTTTGGGATCAGTTTATCCAGCAATGGCTGCAATGCAGCCCTGAAAACCGCTCCAGCCAATATTTTGAATGGCCTTCCACAATTTTAAATAAAATTGATCCCAAAGATCTTTCATGTAATTATTTGCCCGAACCATATTGGGGATGGACAGGAACCGGCAACCTGGAAATTGTAGTCCTCAATTATAATCCAGGTTCTGGTAGACCTGTACAGCATATTGATCGTTTCTCTTCCTCAATAGATTTTAAGTATAAGTCGTTTGTAAAAGACCAGATTGATCTGTATATCCAAAACCAACGCCGAGCTCCATTCAAAGTAACTTGTAATTGGCACTTTCGTAGTCGAAGAGATCCCTTAGCCACATACTTGGCCATGAAGGAATACGCAATTCCGGTTGGATATCATAATTACCTGAGTATTGAACTGATTCCATGGCATACGAAAGGCATTAATAGCATAATAGGTTATTTGGAAAATAATCGGAAGGCTATCAAAAAATATTCTCTTCAATTTGCCATCAAAGCCTGTCAAGAAATAGCCAATCCTTATTTAAGAAACAAACTTATCATAAGAACATCATGGGATAAATTTCAAGACTGCTTAGGTATTCCAGAAGGATTCAGGTTGAAGAGTAAACAAAAAGAAGAACCAGCAGAAAGGGTAGTATACAATTGTGTTACCTTGATCAATGATTATAATACCGAAATTCTTATTATTTGGGGAAATGTTAGTCGTAATAAACTACCTCCGCCTGAAATATTGCTGAAGCTAATTAGGTAATTGTAGTAGGAAAAAACTACTGTCGGTAGAGTGAATTTACTGTTTGCTTTTGAGTCACATCCAATGCATAAAGGACCAATTTGCAAAATAAAAGCAAATTCTATCATTCGGATAATTGATAATATATGAATAGTAGTGAAATTGAACGTCTTATAATTGAACGTATCAGCGAATTGCTCAGTTTCGTAAAAATAAATAATTGGCAATTTCTGGTAGAAAAGAAAGAACTAATCGAGGCATCCGCTTTTGACCCACAAAGCGGTAAAAGTACATGTCTCATGAGAATTGAAGTTCGTGAATGTAGCAAAGCTGTTGAAATACCCAATATTTTTCTGCCCTCCGAAATGAAGGGGATGGGATTGGGAAAAAGAATGATCTGGCTCGTTTTTATGGTTGGCAATTTCTACGGCTATCCCGTTTTTTTAACTTTGCTAACGGATAGTTTTAAACAAAGAATGCTGGGCCGTGGTGCATTGCCTACTCAAAAAGAGGATATGCTGCAAATTGTAAAAACTACGAACCTGTACTCGGAAAATGATCCTAATAAAGATTTGTATTTTAAAATCCGGTATTAACGATATCTACAGCAAGAATCTTAGCTCCTCATTAGTTCTTCAATAATATGCAACCAAATGCAAATAAACATTGATAATTATAAGGAAGAGAAAAAATGCATCTATAAGAATGAACAATATTCTGTACGTGACAATGGTGCTGTTCTACGCCATTTCCGTGAAGGTAAACGAATACGTATAGAAGACGACCAGTGGACATTTGGAAAGCCTGATCCAAGAATGTATTTGAAAATTGGTCCCGAACCAGTTCATAGAATAATTGCATCTGTATTTCACGGAGATACCCCTAGTCAATCACATGTAGTTGACCGTATAGATACTAACCGACAAAATAACCGTCCAGAAAATTTACGTTGGCTCACCAGGTTAGAGAACATATTGAATAACCCAATAACACTAAAGCGAATAAAATTCCGCTGTGGTAGTATAGAAGCTCTTCTCGAAAATCCTTCCATAATCGGAAATTATATAAAGGATGATCCTAACTTTTCATGGATGAAAACGGTTTCTTCTGAGAAAGCTCAAATTTCATGGGAACGATTAAGTAAATGGGCACAAAAAGAAACTACTAATACCTTCGAAAGACATATTGTGTGGAAAGGATGGAGTTCCCTTAGTAACGATAATAGCCAATCTCCTTCAAATGAATTTGGTCTGTTTTCATCAATAACTCAAAATGCTGTTCAAAAAGAATGGAAAACACCCACCGAATTTCCTTGTTGCCCACAAGAGATTACTAAGTATGCTTTAGCAGACTATGCCAAAAACATAAAAGTAGGCGCTGTGTTTTCGCGCAACAAATATTCGGAATCAATCACCATAGATTTTGCATTGTCTCAAGACGAAAATTCGATTTGGATTATGAGCAAGATTGATGATGACAATATTAAGCCCTGGCTGCTGGCGCGGATCACTTATGAGAATGGTTTATTTGTTCATTCAAACCTTGGGAGTTTTTTTACAGAAACTGGGGCCAAAAAAAATTTCAACCTAGCACAAGGATTAGAATGGAAGGGGGAAGTTTCAATTGACGATTTTTGTTGAAACATACAGCGAGAATTAAGATTATTTCTCCTAGTGATCGATTTATTTAGCTATGAACTTTTTTTAAATGCAGCTTGGAAATACACTTTTTCGAAAGATCTTTTTAGCCTTATTGCTTGGTGTTTATCAATCACACATATCCTAGGCGACTCGCCTAATTACAAGCTACCCGTCGGCATCTCTCCTGTGTTTCCATCATATCCTGCGTACAGGCTATTTCGGTACGGCTTATCCATAAAAATATGTTGTGATGGTAGCTGATATTTATTTTTTTTAAGTTCCTTTAGTACTTTTTCCCGCGGAATTCCGTAAGCACTGGATATATAGTGCATATGAGGACCATGCCCTTCTTCTTCACCAGCAATTCCTGCATATGTATAAAAGAAGCAATGCCACAAGTCATTACGATCAATGAATTTTGCCACCAAAGAATGTTTTTGGTTCATGGCACCTCTTACTTGCCCAGGCGTTAATTCCGTCACTCCATGCTTCATTAACTGCCCGTCAGGTAATGTAACCACCATTTCAGGCATCTTAGAACTATCAATGCTTTTAGAAAAGTAATGGCTTTGATACAAACTATACGTAAACCCTTTTTGAGCTGCAGCAAATATGAACGCTGTTACCTTCATTGGTGAAAACTGTAGCCCATCTAGCACCTTTATTTGCTTTTTCTTTTTACGACAATCCAGGATTTCCAGCAATTCATTTTGAGTTTCAATATCTCTTATTTTTTGGAGCTCTATTTCCCAATCCTCTTCCGCCTTTCTGCCGATCAGTATGCCTGCAAGTTTTTGTTCTTCAGAACTCAATTTGGCAAGCTCTTCTTGATTTAGCGCGATAATGCTTGTATGTAATGCAATACGGGAGTTTAAGAAATCCCGTCGAAAAATATCAACTGGATCTT
>CAZGSG010000349.1:0-6253 GCA_964528095.1 uncultured Terrimonas sp. | reverse complement strand
CGCCGCTGATAAGGAATATTTTTTTCATGATCCCTCCCTTAGTGATGCTATCCAGGTGTTGCAATACGGTCATGGTGAATGTAGCGCTGCGGTGGCCACCACCACTGGTATTCATCATTACCAGCAAGGGTTTATCGTTGTCCTGGTTTTTCTTCCATTTTTCAAGAATGGTTATCATATTCAGGCTATCCGCAGTCATCTTTTGTGGCGTGCAGATGGCCAGTAATCCATCCCTGCTATAGGTGGGCCGTTCTTTATTATTCTGGTAGTTCATCCCGTAAGCTTTATTACGCGGATCTATCCAGTCTATTTTATACAAAAGATTGAGAACAATGACCAGTGCTGCCAGGTAAGGAATACTCCAGCTTTGCAGGAAATAAGAAAACGCGCCGGCTACCCCGATCAGGATAGAAAAAAAAATGGTGATACTTGCTGCTGCGGGGATCTGGAAGAACGGCGACTCCAGGCAGAACCCGATGCCTATCAAAAAAATAAACGCTGCAAATACACTAAGTATGGCGGAAAAATGATGTTGTTTGAAAAGTGAGTCTACAAACTGCGGCGTATAGTGTTTTACGTTCCTTACAGGTCTTACTCTGAAAAAAGATTCCAGGTACCATTCTACCTGGATCAGGCTTGGGTCCTGGTATTCTGGTTTGAATGGTCTCAGGTGGGTGATATACTCGCCAGGCTTACTGATCAGGGGCATCATCCGTCGTACAATGGAGCGATCGGCACGAAAAAAATAGACAAAAGAGATCGCCAGTATCAGGATAAGACCAGAGAGGAATCCTGCTACCAGGAACAGGATCTGTGAGTCGGTCATTAATTCTTTATCCCGCATGAAAAAGTAAGCACGAAAAAAATAATAGACCAGGAAAACGATCGGGATCACCGCATTATTTACACAGTATTTAAAGAATGGGCTGGTAGTTGCCGCAAGAAAACGGAAATTCCTGCTAAAAAGAATAAATGTGCTTATGTTCCAGCTCATGATGAACATGGCGATCGCAACTCCTACAAGCGCAGAACTAAACGCATTTACATTACCCAGGTATTCCGGGGCCAGGTATAAAGAATCGGCTCCAAATGTTTTCATAAATCCGCCGCTTACCACACTAAAAAGTATGAACCAGAAGACCAGCAATACCTGGTATTTCCTGAAATGCAGAAATAACAGTTGTACAGGAAATGAATAATAAAAACCTCTAAGCCATGCTTTCATCCCGGGGGCTGTTTGTTAATTGGTGGAATAGCAGTTTAAAAGTAAAAATTCAATGCGCTGCCCGGCTAGTTAGTACCCGGCAAGAATACATGTATTAAACCTTTACAGTTAACCGGTTTAAAAATAAACAAAACAAGTTGAAGCACACAGTGCTTTATTTCAATTGTAAACGGAAAGAAAACAGGGTTATTGCGAGCAGGGAAGCTGATAAAAGATGTATTGGCTGAGCAATAGCAGGGATATTAAAGAAATACATGCTAAGCCCGGCACCAATGGAGAGCAGAACAAAAAACAGGATCAGCAGCCGATGTACAAAAAGGCCATTTAGTCCGGCAGATTTCCAATACAACAACAGGGTGCTGATTGCTACAATCCAGGAAAAACTACGATGCACAAGAAAATAATTGTCCAACTGCCCCATCCAGGTCTCGCGCTGCATATATTTTAATGAGCGGGAAATCTCGTCTATCTGCTCTCTTACTTCTGTTCCCAGTATGATCTGCAACAATAAAAGGATAAGTGTAAGTACCGACAAGGTTTTAAGAAACCGGGTGGCGACTATTTTGCTTGCTGTTAGTTTGGCAATGATCAGTATGGGCAAGGCCGCGATGACCAGGGCCACCAACATGTGGATAGTTATTTTAACTACGGCCAGGTTATCATCGACCACCTTTTTCCCAAGCCAGCCCTGGAATCCAACTGCCAGTAATAATAGTAGTGAGAGTATAAATATCGAACGGTTTGATCTGCGGAATTTTCTAAAACTCCAGATCGTGTGTATAAAAATGAAAACTCCAAGCAATGCGCCCAGTAGCCGGTTGATATATTCAATCCAGGTATGATACGCGTTGAATGTATGGTCGATATCCTGCTTTCGCAGGTATTTTTCAAAATCCGGTGGCAATTGGCTGGCTTTTACCGGTGGCACCCATCTGCCAAAACAAGTTGGCCAATCGGGGCACCCCATCCCGCTCTGTGTCATCCGCACCACGCCACCCGCCAATATTACCAGAAAGACCATTACCAGTACAAACCAGGTATAGCGTAAATAGGATTTATTGTTCATTAAAAACAAAGGTAGGCAGCATGTGAGAAAAATAATTTCTATTCAATATTTTTTATAAAGAAATTGCAGTCGATGCTGAAATCTTTTTACCAGGAAGAAAATATAGAAGCCGGCTGTGACGAGGCCGGAAGAGGCTGTTATGCAGGGCCGGTTGCAGCTGCAGCGGTAATACTGCCAAAGGATTTCTATCATCCTGAACTGAACGATAGCAAACAGCTTACAGCCGAGCAAAGAGATAAGCTGAAAACATATATTAAAACACATGCTATTGCTTATGCTGTGGCAATGGTAGATAATCAAGAAATAGACCAGATCAATATTTTACGGGCTTCTTTCAAAGCCATGCATATGGCCATCGATAAATTACGTAAGCGTCCCAGCTTTTTATTGATCGATGGTAACCGGTTCACTCCCTATAAGAAAATACAACATGCCTGTATCATAAAAGGCGATGGAATTTATAGCAGTATCGCAGCAGCAAGTATTCTTGCTAAAACACACCGGGATGCCTATATGAAAAACCTGCACCGCGAGTTCCCTCATTATAACTGGCAAAGAAATAAGGGTTATGGTACAGAGGAGCATCGCAGCGCGATCCAGTCTCATGGGCTTTGTAAATATCATCGCCGGAGTTTTGATATTATCCCGCAACCAGCCCCACTTTTTAATGAACAGACCTTATTGGAACCCACTACCGGTATAGCTGCCATACAGCCGGCGCCAGTCACCACATTAACATCTTCTTCCGGTACCTGTTAAAGTTTTCATATTGGCTAAACGAGTAAGAAAAGCAGCTGTCTTACTTCTATTAAAATGAACAATTAAAAATTACAGCCATGAAAAAATTAGTATTACTTGGATTCGCATTTACCCTGCTTATTGCTTCTGCTTCTGCACAAAGCATACGGGGCGACAGGAATAGCAAATCGCATAACGGTTTCAATGATCGACGGGTAACTCCCGGAGAAAAGTTCAGGATGAAAAAGAATGACGTTCGTTATCATAGAACTGAACGTAAATTCAAACGCGATGGTCATTTATCCCGTATGGAAAAAAGAAAACTCTATAAAATGAAACGTAACGACCGCCATGATGCTTTTCGTTACAAACATAACAGGCACAGAAGGTCCTTTTAAAAGTCACCAGGCCCCGGAAATTTCCGGGGCTTTTTTTTAACAACTCAAGTTGTCGGTTCTACCCCGAATGCAAAATTTAAAAGTAAAAATTCAAAAATAGCCTTCGTATCTCTTGCCGAGCTCCGGCTTGAGTGTCGCATCCAACCCAATTTAAACCACAATCTGAATTTCAATCAACCCATTAACCTTTTATTGCATATCCTGCTTATTCTCTCCATTCACCCGCACCCTGTCTGACGAGTTCAAACGGCTCTTTGGTGCAGTCGATAATCGTTGAGGGGGTGGCATTTCCAATACCACCATCGATTACAATATCCACTTCCTTCCTGAAATTTTCGAACATGATCTCAGGATCTGTATAATCTTCCACTTCTGTTCCCGGCAAAGACGCGCTGAGCACGGGTCTGCCTAATTCTTTCACGATAGCGCAGGCGATCTTATTGTCTGGTATGCGGAGACCAATCGTATCTTTTTTGCTTTGCAGGATCTTGGGTACCATTTTGCTGGCTGGCAGGATAAAAGTATATGGCCCTGGCAGGTATTCCTTAAGTAAACGGTAGGTTGCTGTAGGTATTTGTTTTGTAAAATCGCTCAAATGGCTCAGATCCGCGCAAATAAAGGATAATTGAGCTTTGCGCGGGTCAACCTTTTTAATGCGGCATATTTTTTCAATGGCCCGGTGTTCAAAAATATCACAACCCAGCCCATAGATGGTATCGGTGGGATAAATGATGGTTCCGCCTCTTTGCAGGGTATCTACGACCTGCTTAATATGCCTGGCCTGGGGGTTTTCGGGATGAATATTCAGTAACATCAGCAATATTTGACTTTAAATCTACAAGTGTTATTCCAAAAATAATTTTAATGAATTGGTAATAAATGACAATTCGTGTTTTTAGGCTTAATTATCTTTGTAAAAACAGCTTGCATGCAACTGAAAGCGGTTACTACTCTCAAAACAATAGAACCCGGGGTTTTTAAAAAGGATTTTTACGAGCCTGGCATTCCCGTCATCATCAAGGATATGGCAAAAGAGTGGCCGGCATATTCCAAATGGAACTGGGATTATTTTAAATCGCTGGTAGGGGATAAAAGAGTTCCACTTTATAATAATGTGAAAAGTGACGCTTATACACCAATCAATAAAGCGGATGATTATAAAACATTTGGAGAATATATCGACATGATCAGTCACGGCCCTGCTGCCTGGCGAATATTTCTTTTCAATATTTTTGACCATGCTCCGCAACTGATCAAGGATTTTACCTGGCCTGAGCATCTAATGAAAGGTTTTGTGAAAAAATACCCGATGCTATTCACGGGCGGCGCCAGTTCTATAACACATATGCATTTCGATATCGATCTTTCTCATATTCTGCATACACAATTCTGCGGAAGAAAAAGAGTGTTGATGTTTCCGTATGCAGAGCAGCATAAGTTATACCGTAAACCATTCGAGGTATTAAGTCTTGCCGACTTCTCACATTACTATGAACATAACGGCACTCCTGATTATGAAAAATTCCCGGCATTAAAACTGGCGAATGGATTTGACTTTATCCTGGAGCCTGGCGACACTTTATTTATGCCTGCCGGTTACTGGCATCATATGGAATACCTGGACAGTGGCTTTGCAATGAGCCTGCGCGCAATGCAGCCCTCATTGATAGGCAAGATAAAAGGAGCATGGAACCTTGTAGGTATGCGTAGCATTGACACGCTGATGAAAAAAACATTGCCTAAATGGTGGTATGCGCGAAAAGAAAGGAAGTTGTTTGCGGAGGCGGATAAAGAGCTCAATTTGATCAGGCAATAATACAGGACTTTAGTTCATGGCATGAAACACATGCATTATGTGCCTCAAGAAATAAATGCAATTGTAACCCTACCGTCTTGACACATCGGTTTTCTTGAGCGCCTTATTCTTTATTGACTAAATTTAAAGAAGCGGCAGATTTCTATCTATTGTATCGTCCAAACCTCATTACCCCTTAACAGCTTATTCAGATCGGCTGGTTTTCTTCCTTTTGCTTCCTCCAGCTGGTCCTTCATCTGGTCCTCATAACAAGGCCGGTCGTTCTTATAAAATACTCCGAAAGGTCTTGGCAGGTGTCCCTCAATTTTGGGATCATCAAAGATGCGGGTAAGGATCTGTGCTTTATAAATATCCGCTTCATCGTGTACCCAGCAATCATCCGCACTAAATCCTTCGGAGAGGCTCACAACCTTTGGCGTAAAGCCATCCAGCCGGATGCCTTTATCATTAGCAGCTCCGAATACCAATGGCTTACCCTGTTCAAGGAATAGGGTTTCCTGCGGCTTGCTTCCTTTTTCTGTAAAAATCTCGAAAGCCCCATCATTAAAAATATTACAGTTCTGATAAATCTCCAGGAAAGAAGCGCCTTTATGCTGATTGGTCCGCAACAGCATTGCCTGCAAATGTTTGGGATCACGGTCCATTGTTCTTGCAACAAAAGAAGCATCGGCCCCCATGGCAAGCGCCAGCGGATTGAAGGGATGGTCAATACTACCCATTGGTGTTGACTTGGTCACTTTCTTTTCTTCCGATGTTGGAGAATATTGCCCCTTTGTAAGACCGTATATCTGGTTGTTGAATACTAATAGATTTACATCAAAATTTCTCCGCAATAAGTGAATAGTATGATTACCGCCAATACTAAGGCTGTCGCCATCACCACTTACGATCCATACGCTCAGTTCCGGGCGGCTTGCTTTTAATCCTGAAGCAATAGCAGTTGCCCTTCCATGGATCGAGTGCATACCATAGGTATTCATATAATAAGGAAACCGGCTGCTGCAGCCAAT
>CAZGSG010000348.1:0-6264 GCA_964528095.1 uncultured Terrimonas sp. | reverse complement strand
ATATCTCTCAAAAACCGAGTTCGGAGAAATCAACTGGACCCTGGCCCTTTATTTTACTTTCTTCAATATACTTCCATTTGGTATGGACCAGGTTAGTGTGCAGAAGATAGCCTCCGGAAAAGCCAGCCCCAGGGAACCTGCTCTTTATTTTTTTCATGTGGCTGTTGCTGGCCTGGTTTTCTACGGACTGGTCCTGCTCTGCTCGTTTATTTTCCCTGGCTTTTTTCAACAACATGCCCTACTTCTCTTGTTGGGTTTGGGAAAGTTGCTGTTCTTTTTTTCAACTCCATTTAAACAAATCGTTACAGGCCTCGAAAGATTCAACCACCTGATGTATATCTCCGTGGTCTCTAATCTTACAAAACTGGTAGTGATCGCTTGTCTTGGTTTGTATGGTCAATTGCAGTTACAACATATCGTTCTTGTATTTGTACTGGCTGATGGCCTGGAATTACTGGTGTCGGTCATCCTTTACAGCAGGATCAGCGGCCTCTTCCTTTTTACATTCAATTTCGAAGAATACCGTTCTTTTTTAAAAGAGTGTCTGCCCCAGGCAGGCACAGCAATCTTTTCCACCGCATTGTCGCGACTCGATTGGATACTGATCGGCATCTTTCTCACAGCAGGCAAACTCGGCGAATACAGTTTTGCGTATAAAGTATTCGAATTTTCCACCCTTCCTTTGTTGATAGTGGCCCCATTACTCGTCCCGCTCTTCTCCCGGTATTTAAAGGACGGGCGCTCGCTTTCCAATAATACAAAGATCCTATTGCTTCTAAAACTTGAACTCATTATAGCCTGTCTTACTGCGCTTGCATTAAATATATTGTGGGTACCACTGATAGAACCATTGACACAGGGTCGTTATGGAAAAGTAAACAGCACTAGCATTTTCCTCTTATCCCTCTCCCTGCCCCTGCTTTATCTTAATAATTTTTTATGGAGCCTTCATTTCGCCGCAGGCAGAACCAAAATGATCCTCCGGGTTTTTGCCTGCACTTTTTTTGTCAACCTCCTTCTGAATACGCTCCTTATACCGACATGGGAAAATGAAGGCGCCGCGCTTGCTTTTGTAGTCTCCATCCTTACACAGACCATTCTTTATTCAGTGAACTTAAAAGAAGCTGTTCATCTTGGTTGGAGACCTGCCCTGGTTTGTTCCTTCGCTGCGCTTTGCAGTGGAGCCCTCGGCATGATAATATTTTCCTCTTATTGGCTTATCCTGTCTTTCTCTATCCTCCTCTACCTGATCCTACTTTACCTGACTATACAGTTCCGGATCAACGACTGGAAAAAACTCACTACCCTCGTAATAAAAAGAAGCAACCCCTGACAGGGGAGCAACGTATTCACTAACATTCATTTCATAAATGCCTTTTCATGAATGCCCGGCTAAGGGTCCAATCATATTTTCAAGGCTGGAAGCCTATTGACTGGAAACTCCTGCTTTTCCTGTTATTATTCCTTAATGTAAAGCTAGTGGTAAAACTGGCCGCTATCCTGATCATCTATTGTCTACAGCCACAGTTCAGGTTTGAGTTTAAACTCAGGAATTCAAGATTACCTGCATTTTACCCGGCGGTGATCGGTATTGCTTCTTTGAATTTTATTATCTATAGACAGTTTGGTAGTTCTCCGCAATTGGTGTTGTTTATTACCGGCATCTGTTTCTGGATACTGTGTATACTTGTGATACATCAGCTAAAAATTTTTACAGACAACCTAAGTACAGCAATTATTGTTCAGACCCTGGTCGTTTTTTTCCTAATAAATGCGTTCGTTTCTTACGCTGAGTATATCCGGATCATTATTGAGACGGGCAGTATCAATCCTTATCGTTACCAGGGAGATCATCAAAAATATTTTATCAGCACAGGGGATTATATCAAAGGTATCAGTTTCGACACCTCAGTAACCAATGCGGTATTGAATGCGTTGGGCCTTATTTTTTTCCTGTTCAGGCGCAATATACAGATGGTATTTCTCTGCATTAGTGTATTACTGATGGCTGCCAGCAATCTCACTAATATCCTGCTCTTTCTTGTGCTACTCTATACTTTTGTTTTTAATGCAGACCGTAATCAGAAAAGCATTATCACGTCCTGCGTATTCCTGCTTATTATTTTTCTTATAAAAGTGTCACCGCAAAACAATCAATACATCTCCGAAATCTATTCCAAACTAAGCGGCCATGAAAAAAAAACACGCACGGTCAACAATCCTTTATCGTTGCGGTTAAGGCCTGACAACCTGTTAAACTCCGAAGAAAAAAAACAAAAGATCGCGATACTTTATCTCGATAGTGTTAACAGAGAAATAGATCGAAAAGATAATATCCTTTTTTCATCGCTACCAATTACGACAGGCTCTTCTGGTCGTCCGGCACTGCCTGAAGTGAATATTCATTCCGAACCATTCCAGAGCAGGGATGAAATAAATCCCACCCGTAAAAGATTACTGAATTTTATACAAACGGAGAATATCGGTCTGTTAAAGCCTGGAAAACTTCCAGGCAAGTTAATTGCCCTGGAGCAGACCATTGATTTTTTCCATTCTTCTCCTGCAAAGATCTTTACAGGAAATGGGATAGGGTCATTTTCTTCAAAACTCGCTTTCAGAGCGACGGCATTAGGTATAGCAGGTGGTTATCCCGAACAACTCAGGTATATCGATCCCCTTTTCAAGGACAACCATTTGTTGATTTACCTGTCTTTTTTTAGTGGGCCGGCAAAAATGCACTCAGTCATAAATGCACCAAACTCCGCTTATTTACAGATCGCAGGAGAATATGGAGTCGTCGGTATGCTTGCATTTATTATTGGATATCTCGGCTATTTTATGAAACGCATTTCGCTTAAAGGTTATGGTGTACCGGTACTCCTGCTGCTTACAGGCGTATTACTTACAGATTACTGGTTTGAACAGTTGTCTGTACTCGTTCTTTTCGAATTGATCCTTTTGCTAAACCGGAAAGAAAACCTGTCTGCACATGAATAAACCAGTTAGCATATCCGTATTAATGACAGCTTATAATGCGGAACAATATATTGCTGAAGCGATCCAATCTGTACTTGAACAGGAATTCACCGATTTTGAATTCATCATCATCAACGACGGTTCCACAGATGATACCAGGAAAATCATCCGTTCTTTTACGGACGCCCGTATCAGGTGTATAGACCAGGAAAATAAGGGCATTGCCATAGCCCTGAACAATGGCCTGCAGGAAGCAAAAGGAAAATACATCGCCAGGTTTGATGCGGATGATATCTGTTACCCCCAGCGTTTAAAAAAACAATATGCATTCATGCAGGAAAACCCTGATCATATCATCATCGGTTCTGCCGTGGATTATATTGATCAGTATGGTGAATTTATTTTCACCTATTCACCACCCGCGTTTACCAATGAAGAAATACAAGCTGTAAAACAGGAAATATGCCCTTTTATTCATTCCGGCGTATTATATCAACGGGATATCGTTCTGAAAAAAGGCGGATACGATCCACACGCGCATAGTTTTGAAGATCATTTATTATGGCTGAAGATCATAGAAGAAGGCAGGGCTTTTAATTTTCATGAACCCCTGATAAAAGTGCGGCTTAACCCAGGTTCTGTTACCATTGATGAAAAATGGCGCCCAAAAGAATTTCATCGTATTAAAACAAAAGTGATCCGGCAAAAAGCTATTTCTGCAGAAGAAGGACAACAGTTATTACAGATCATCGAAACGCAGAATATAAAGAAAATAAAAGAAGGCGCTTATTACTCGCTGCTGGCAAAAAAATATCTGTGGAACAATTATCACCCGGCAAAAGCAAGAGAAAACCTGAAAAAAGTAATTGCCGGCAACTGGCTGCACTGGAAAAGTTATATATTTTTCCTCCTCTCCTTTTTACCAGAAAATGTATTGCGGAAATCTTACGAGCTGTTTAAATTCTCTCCGGCCTATATCTCCAGGCGTTCAAAAGGTGAACAGATCTCTGGTAAAAGAACCAGGTTACTGGTAGATGCCCATTGTTTTGACAGGGAATACCAGGGCAGCAGGAGTTTTCTTAAAGGTATCTACACGGAACTGGTAAAGAAAACAGATATTCATTTCTTTATTGCAGCAAATGATACCACTCATCTCCGTGAACATTTCCCGGAAGCAGCTAATATTAGTTTCCTGAAGTTTAAAAGCCGGGCTGCTTATTTCAGGCTGACCGTGAATATTCCTTTACTTATAAGAAAACACAGGATCGACTATGCACATTTCCAGTATTTCACTCCGCTGGTCAAAAACTGTAAACAGATCGTAACCATTCATGACGTGATCTTCAAAGAAGATCCGCGATCTTTTTCCCGCGGCTATCGTTTTATAAAGACCTTTTTATATAAAAGATCAGCCGGCTCAGCAGACCTGGTAACAACCGTATCTGCATACTCCCGGAACTCAATCGTGCAACACCTGCAGGCAGATGCTCGCAAAATTGCGGTGGTAGCAAATGCAGTGGCCCCTCATTATTTCGAACCTTATGATAAAGATGCTGCACGCGCCTTTATAAAAACCAATTATGGATTCGACAGGTTCCTGCTTTGTGTAAGCCGCTTTGAGCCAAGAAAAAACCAGCTCTTATTATTAGAAGAGTTTCTCAGTCTTTCCCTGTATACCCGGGGCTATCATCTTGTATTGCTTGGTCATGAGACCATGAAGACAAAAGGGCTACATGATTTATTGAATGAATTGCCCTCCGTTATCCGTCAGTTCATTTTTATCAGCAACAGCGTAAATGAGGAAGACCTTTTACAATTCTACAGGGCAGCCGATCTTTTTATATACCCTTCCCAATCGGAGGGTTTTGGTATACCTCCGCTTGAAGCCGGGGCTGCCCGGGTACCGGTCATTTGCTCTAACCGCTCGGCCATGCGGGATTTCCTTTTTTTCGGTAAAGGACATATTGATCCGGCGATTCCGGGTCTTTTAAAAAAAACTATCGCTACTGTACTAAACAGTGCTGCAGATCCCGAGATACTACAATTCATTTCCAATGAAATAAAAAAGACCTATAGCTGGAAAAAATCTTCAGAGGATCTCTATCAACTTATCGTGAATCATTCAAATACAATCCATGATCAATTTTCAACAATTGGAAACAAAGAAGGAAGAGTGGAGACTGCTGTTTCTCCTGGCAAAACCCTTTCCTTATCTCGCGATTGATGGTTTTTGCGAACCGGGTAAAGCGCTGGAATTATACCGGCAGGTCCCCGATATTCAGACAAAAAGCCGTGACTATATTTTTGCGGCCAATAAATTCGAGAAATCGCAGATAAGGGAAATCTCTCCTTTATTTAGCGAACTCTATGACGACCTTGTATCTGAAAAATTTCAGCGATTTCTGCAATTCATTTCCAACGAAGAGGTCTTTGTAGACAAAACACTTCATGGCGGAGGCATTCACCAGGGAAAAAAGAATTCCTTCCTGGACATGCATATCGACTTTAATTATCACCCCTTGCACCCGAACTGGTACCGAACACTCAACCTTTTATTTTACCTAAACAAAGATTGGGTCCCTGATCATGGCGGGCACCTGAAATTAAAAGACCTGAGAACCGGGCAGGAAAAAAAGATTGATATATGTTTTAACCGGATGATCATCCATCTCACTGGAAAACATACGTTACATGGGTACGACAGGACCGATTTTCCGGAGGGAACCTATCGCACGTCCATTGCCTCCTATGCCTACAGTGTGCACCAATACCGGATAGAGAAACCACGCACTACCGACTGGCATCCTGCAGATGATCAGCCTATCAAAAAAATACTGGCACGCATGTATGACCCGGCTGTAAAAATTAAAAACAGAATTTTTGGAAGTTCAACTGCAAAACACTGATGAAAATAGCAATACTTGGAACAAGAGGTATTCCCAATGAGTATGGCGGCTTTGAGCAAATAACCGAATATCTTTCTGTGGGCCTTGCCAGGAAAGGACACCAGGTGAGTGTTTATAATTCACATAATCATTCCTACCGCAAAGACAAATGGAAAAACGTACATATCATTCATTGTTACGATCCGGAGTATCTGTTAAAAACGGCTGGCCAGTTTATTTATGACCTCAACTGCATCCGGAATGCGGGCAAAAGGGGTTTTGATGTTATCCTTTTTATGGGATATACAAGTAGTTCGGTATGGAAAAATTTCTTTCCAAAACGATCCACTATCATTAGTAATATGGACGGACTTGAATGGAAAAGGACCAAGTACTCAAAACC
>CAZGSG010000347.1:0-6266 GCA_964528095.1 uncultured Terrimonas sp. | reverse complement strand
AAGCCAGGAGAAGCAAAAGATTTGGGAAGACAAGTGATTGGATATGATGATTCAGTTTGGAATAAAACCAAATACGATATTGTTAAGCTTGGCAATATTCACAAATTCAATCAAAATGAATCATTAGTAAAGTTCCTGCTTTCTACTACTAATAGAGTTTTGGTTGAAGCTAGCCCAGTCGATAAAGTTTGGGGAGCCGGAATTTCAAAAGATTCTGATGATTTAAGTAATTTATATGCATGGCCAGGCCTTAATCTTTTGGGGTTCGCGCTGATGGAGGTTCGAGACATCCTTTTGGAATTAGGAACTATTCAAGTAACTAGTCACTTATTACCTCCACCCTGGATCCAATTCCCAGGCATTAATCCCAATGATATGTTTTGGAAAATGGGAAAAGGAGAAGATCACATCATTGCACTTGGGAAACAAGAACAAAAGATGGATGATAAAACCAGGATTTGTTACTTCCTAAATAACCCGGCACCATACGAATGGAACGATTATTACTCTGATTAGATGAATTCACAAGAAAACCGAATATGCAGAAAACAGACAATTCAATAAAAAAATCTGTATAATTTCTATTATTCGAAACACAATTCCGCCAATATCATTCCCATATACAAGGTTATGCGAGGGAATTGAAAATGGATTTTTAGAAAAAGCAATTGGCGAAAGACTTGAAATGTTGGATAACGACCTATTAATCGTCGTTACTTTTATTGATGATCTCAATTGGACAGTTCTGACAACAAGGAAAATAGTTGCATGCATTGATGGGAAGCTAAAAATGACCAACGCGACTAATGTGAAAAAGTATGAATGGGGTGACTTCAAGGGCTATGACAAGAATGGAATAAATATCGGCAACTTTATTTTGGATAACGGGGATGAATTCCCATTTCATATTGAAACAGGGAAAGCGTCAATGGTAATAATTTATGGGATAAAATCTTTAATTGGACAAGTCAGAAATAATAAAGCAGATTAATGTAGTGCATAATGAGTGTTAGTATATGGGCTCCTAAAAATAGAAAAATGGATATTTGGCATATCTGTCCTGAAATCTCATCAAACCTTCTACTTTGGAGGACGTCAAAAAAATCATTTCGAGTTACTCAGGATGGGGATTATACGCAAATCCTTAGTGGTGGGAATTATTGCCTTATTCACAGAATGTTTGAAGTTGTACTTCTGTCAGTATCGGAACAAGTAAAATTTTCCAGAGTTGTAATTAAGGATCATATCTCAGGTCAGGTAGTTGAAGACTATGTTGAATTGGAAATTGAAAATGAAATTAATCCCTCAACAATTAGTATTCTTGATAGTACGGGCCGAAAAATTTGGAAAAATGGCAGAAATATTTTTGTGACAGGCGAATTAAAAGAAGAATTTGTAAAGGTTTCTACTGGGCAATTACAATTTAGTTTAGGTTTTTCTTTCTTTGCCGGGTAATCATAAAGTAAAAGGCATAACTCAACCCAAAAGATTTGTTCTGATGCGCAATGTATAATATTCATGAATGATCCAGAACTGCGAACTCTATCAAATGATTTACGCATACGATCAGTACTTTGCTAATCAGGAAAAGAACAAACTATCGCTCGAAGAACGAATAGGAGAGATAGATAAAAAGATAGCTGACTTGGAAGATGAGCATGACATCGAAAAGAAAATACCCGAAGCAACTTTCGGCAGAATGCTTTCCAAACTGGAAGATCAAAAGCAAAAAATAAAGGAAGAATTGACACC
Organism: uncultured Terrimonas sp.; assembly: GCA_964528095.1. Lineage (GTDB taxonomy): Bacteria > Bacteroidota > Bacteroidia > Chitinophagales > Chitinophagaceae > CAZGSG01. Next base: position 4,514 of record CAZGSG010000347.1, on the reverse strand, counting down.
AACCACACTGGACAGTTCTAACCTAAAAAAGTACTTTGAATTTGGCCTACAACTCTCCGCCAAACTCGCGCCCACATGGCATTCCAGCCCAGTAGCCATAAAAGAAAAAATTCAGAAAGCCATCTTTCCAAGCGGAATTACATACATTTTTGAAAATGGCTCATTTCGAACCTCCGAGATAAATCCGGTCTTTGAATGTATTGCCCTGCTGGCGCAGGTTTCAGTAGATCCTAAAAACGAACAAGGCAGCATTTCTGCTGCCTTGTCCTGTTTGGTCGAGTTAAGCATCGGCAGTTCGAACCGGTTTATGGCCGACCTTCGCATATTAAAAGATTTTCTACTCGGCAGCTCCACTTAGCTTTAGATTAATCAATACGGTTGTTGGTTTATTTTATCATAGATTAACCATCAAATCTAATTTCTATTTAGATTAGTAATTAAATAATTGCCCCGAAAATGAAAAATATAGACCCAGAATCTCAGTTAATTGAAGAATTACATGCCAAAGTTAGAGCCTTCCTAGCCCAAGGATTCAGCAATGAGCAGATTATTGATAAATTGAAAGCGGAGAACTTACAACCATATTATATTGAAATTGTAATTGAAAACGTGCAGACTCAAAAAAACAATAGAAAAAGCTTGATAAATTCAACGATTACGGGAAGCTTTTTTGTAATTACAGGTCTTGCAATAAATTTCCTTTCTTATAAGTTTTCAGAAAACTCTAACTCATCATCATTTCTTTTATTCTGGGGTATTGTAGTAGTAGGAATAGTTACGATTGTCAGAGGAGTGATATTATATAGACACCAGTAAACTTTGACCTGGATGCTAAAATTTTCTGTTTTAGGTTGTACAATTCAAAAGAATACAAATCAATTAATCATTTTTACTCTACAAATACTGTATGGAAAAAACAGATTTGCTTCAATATGTGGTTGAACAATATAAGCTTGGTCAACGCTACTTTTATGATCTTGACATAGAGAATGAAAGTTTTGATGGCCTGAATCTGGAAGGTATAGTTTTCGATAGATGTTCGTTATATGTCAGCTTTAGAGGTGCTAATTTGAAAAATTCAAAATTTATCAATGGAGGAATTAAGACTTGCGATTTTCGCGAAGCAAATTTAACAAACGCAAGGTTTGAAAACCTCAGCATTGAAAGCGCTCAATTTGCAAGATCAATTACTGAAAACATATATTTTGACAACAATTCTTCATACAGCTCTCTTGTTACCAGGTCAGATTTTGAAGAATGGATAAAAGATTATGAATTCTAGCACTAAACCGGATTCTAACCTAGGTAATTGCTGAGTCTCAATAATTAAGCATATTTCAGGAAGTACTTAAAAACAACAAACCCGCTCTGAGAGCGGGTTTGTTGTTTTTGTCGGGAGAATGGGTCAAAAGTCTAACAAATTTTTGAACATGCTGTCAGATATTCAAAACTTTAGATGTGGTATAAATTTTTAATTCCTTGTTTATTTCAAGGAAAAATAAACTAACTATTGGTAAAACATTCATGGCAGATATTAAAGCCTCCATACGATCTGCCCTAAGCTCTCCTTGCGCCAAATAAAGTTTCAAAATCCGCCATCTAAGGCAACAATGGGCAGTTTTATTACTCATACGACACCACCGAAAATCCGGGGTCTATATTCGGGTTATGAAAATACTTGATAGTTGAACGTATAAAATTCTCGACGGTAACAAGGTACTTCCACGCATTTTTTTTCGCAAATACTTCAACGACTAAGGCAACGTGAGGCACATCATGTAGATTAAATTCCTTTTCTTCCATTGGTTCACCTGGCATTTTAATCGTGGAAACTTTATAGGTAAGTCCTTTCAAAATTAGAGTTGGGTCATAATGACCGAAGCCGTTCCTGAAAATGACCCTATACTTGTCCAGTGTTTTCCATGTCTCTTTTGAAAGGAGTCCTTGGGATTTGCAGGCAGCTAAAGTTTGAGATAAGTCTTTATTAAGATAGACCGACAGATCAGGCGGTGATGTCGTGTCTACTTCAAAGTTGATACGCATGAATGGCGGACCAAATTCGACTTGAATCAACAACTCTTTACAATAACGCTCCAATAAATGATTAGTCAGGGTAATACAAGCTGTAGTGGCACCGATTACATAACAGTTACAGATATCCCTTCTGGGAACATCAATCTCAGGAATCATGAAAGTTTCGGAAATAATCGGTCGCACCTGCTTCAAGCGAACGGTTGCCAGGGTAAATTTGTCTGTAAGTATTTCTGAAAGTAGTTGCTCTGGCGTAACTTCAATTTCATTCATGTCTGAAATTTACAAAATATTTCTAACGGCTAGCTCAAGATGGTTCACAAGTAGCGAAAAGCTAAGAAGCTGTATTTTTGACTAATTAAAAACCATCCGAAATGAAAAATGATGGGCTAATAATCGATTATGTAATGAAATGAATATATGAGTACTGAAGATGAACAACCAATTAAGTTTATTGATGGAAAGAATTTTTCCTTAGAAGATTTTTTAATCTTCCTAAATACTGTTTTTTCAGAAGTACTTGTGCCAAATAATCATTTCCCATCAGATCAATTACTAGACGAATTTCTAAATACAATAAATGAACGATCTGATGTGGAAGTAAAAGAAATTCTTAGAGTTTTTTTTATTAAGAATTGCACTTTCAATCAGGATTTATTTTATAAAGAGACCTATGATACTATTGATTGGAAAGGAAAAATACATGTAAACGAGGATTACAAGGGACTTTCTGAAACTCAATATTTCAAAAGATTAATGTCCTATAAAAAGAAGAGTGATACAGTTTGGGAGGGAATTACTTGGATTCTTGATTTACTACCACATTTTCCCAATGAAGCTCTTAGAGGTCTAGAAGCATATCTTTTGGCAAACTGCCAATTTCTACCTGATAGTTATTTTATAGCATTCGCACATTGGCAAGCAATCATTAGGGCAAAATATGTTGAGGCACGCGTTCCACAAGAAATATTTTTAGCCTTTCAACCACGAGATTTTGAATACCTGATTTCTGAATTGTACAATCGAATGGGTTATGAGACAAAAGTTACTAAGAGTAGTTATGACGGGGGCGCCGATGTCCATGCTGAAAAAAAGAAGGTTGGCAAACGAGAACTGTTGTTAATTCAATGTAAGAGATATAAAGGAAATATAGGAGTTGTTGATGTCAGAAATCTTCTGGGTATAGTATCAGCAAGTAAAGCGACTAAAGGAGTCTTAATAAGTTCTTCAGACTTTACTCGTGAAGCGAAGAAATTTTCTAATAATAATCCAAGAATTGAGTTAATAGGAATTAAACAACTATCACAATTGCTTAATCTTCATTTAGGTGTGTTATGGCACGTTAAAACCGATGGCATTATTGCAACACAAAAACGAAAAAATGCATAACGTGTAGAAGTTAAGACTTGATCTGACAAATGGGATTAATTTTAAGTAACCACACTTTTAATCAATCCCAAAAATGTCAGACCATGAAATCTGAAACTAAGTTAATCAAAACCAAGTTAGGTCTCCTGAATTTAGCCACACATTTGGGCAATGTCTCACAAGCCTGCAAAGTAATGGGCTATAGCCGGGACAGCTTTTACAGGATCAAAGAACTGTACGACACCGGAGGCGAATCTGCCTTACATGAAATCAGCCGCAAGAAACCTGTTGTCAAGAATCGCGTCGAGCCTGCCATTGAAGAAGCGGTGGTAAAGATGGCCTTCGATCATCCCGCCTTCGGTCAGCAACGGACCAGCAATGAACTTCGCAAGCAGGGTATTTTTATTTCAGGTGGCGGTGTCCGTAGTGTTTGGCAACGTCATGACCTGGAAGTCTTCGACAAACGCCTGAAGGCATTAGAAGCCCGTGTAGCGCAGGATGGCTTGATCCTGACCGAAGCTCAGCTGATTGCTATGGAGCGTAAAAAAGAGAAACGGGAATCGCATGGAGAGATTGAAACCATGCACCCTGGTTATCTCGGATCACAGGACACTTACTACGTGGGCACAATCAAAGGTGTGGGCAGAATTTATCAGCAAACATTCATCGACACTTACAGCCGCGTAGCCTTCGCGAAGCTCTACGACTGCAAAATAGCACTCACGGCAGCCGACACACTGAATGATCGCGTCCTGCCTTTCTTTGAAGCACATCAGATCCCATTGCTACGCATTCTTACAGACCGGGGGACAGAATACAAAGGCAAGCCAGAGCACCATGAATATGAGCTCTATTTGCAGATAGAAGGCATCGAGCATACCAAAACACAGGTCCGCCATCCCCAAACCAACGGCATCTGCGAAAGGCTGCATCGCACCATGCAGGATGAATTCTATGCTGTAACGTTCCGGAAAAAACTGTACGATAGCCTGGATGATTTGCAGAAGGATCTTGATACCTGGCTCGAATACTACAACAACGAACGACCACACAGTGGTAGGTACTGCTTCGGCAAAACACCCATGCAAACATTTATCGAATCCTTACCTTTAGCA
>CAZGSG010000346.1:0-6267 GCA_964528095.1 uncultured Terrimonas sp. | reverse complement strand
ATGCAAAAAATCAGGGTCAGGATTATATTCCCGTACATATTTTCCCGGTACGGTTCAATGTGCCAAAGAGCGTCAATTTTTTGAATAATCTTTCAAAAGATGATCCCACGCTGAAGAAGTTTGCTGGACGACTGGAAGACGCATTTAATTATTTTGAAAAATATAAGCAACTGCCTGTAGTGATGATTAATGATAAAGGCGAATATTCAGTAAATAATCCTGTTATTAAAAAAGATCCCGCTGAGGTGAGTAAACCCAAACAACGGATCCCGGTGAAACACAGGACAAGGGAAATAACCGGTCTGGTAGAAGCGGTGCATCAATGGCCTGAATTCCCAGGCGGTGGCAGCGCATTTATGAAATACCTTGATGAGTTAGGAAAACAAATGGTAGAGTTTTTACCCGATGGTGTTAAGAAAGCATTTGTGCAGGTAGAATTCATTGTAGATACAGATGGAGTACCTGTCAATTTTAAAGTGATCCGCGGAATGAAAGACGAAGACTTTATTGATGAGCTGATCATTCGCATGGAAAAAATGCCCAAATGGCAACCGGCTATTCTGCACGATAAAGCAGTACCAAAGAAAATGGTTCAGACTGTAACGGTAGAATCGGGGGAGTAATTCCGGGTCTGGCTTTAATATTAACTCGCACCAATACTTGTTCAACGCTTCTTTATTAAATTGGTGCAAACCAGATCAATCTACCTCAAGCTTTCCCAATAGTATGGTAGCCTTGCTCTCAGAATGATGCCTGACATGAATCTCTATTATAAACCCGGCCAGGAGATTTTTCTTTTATTTAATCTCCTAAATTAAAACCCAGGGCAATGGATGGGGACAAGCGTTTATTATCTACCGCCTATTAATACGCGCTAAACCCGGCTCAACCAAATGATATTTAATTAAAGATGCAAAATTTTAAACAACCTTCGACAAACGGACTCGTTTTTTTAATTTTTAATTTTGACTTTTGAATTAATTGAGTTATCCAGCCAACAATACCTGTATCGTCTCAGGTGTTTGTTGCCGCAGCAGGATTGTCTTGCCTGCCAGGAATTTTTCGAGAATATCGGCGGTATAATGTCTAATAGTAAGCAGTGACAGATCTTTTGTTACCACTACATCCACGAATGATGAGGCATCCAGCGCCAATTTTTCAATCTTTTCTGCATGATCGTCCAATACACATACCAGGCTAATGGCGCCGTTTTGTGTGAGGTTGGGTTTTAACTTTATATTTTCCAGTAGATGATAGATATGACCAACATGGTGTTCTCCGATAAAAGAAAAATCCTTTGACTTCATTTCCAGCATCACCTGTTTATCTTTTAACACAATTATTGGTGGAAGGTGTTTCAATTGTTTATCATGAATAATAGTGCCGGGCAGTGAAGGGTTGAGAAAACACTTTACATAGAGTGGAATGCCTTTGTTCTGCAGGGGTTTGATTGTTTTCGGGTGAATGACCTGGGCTCCGTAATAAGCCATTTCTATTACTTCATTATAATTGAGCTCATGTATCGGCAATGCATCCGGGAATTGTTTAGGATCAGCATTCATTACACTTTCCACATCCTTCCAGATGGTCTGGCTTTCTGCATCAAGCATATTCGCAAATACGGCCGCGGTATAATCACTTCCTTCTCTGCCAAGTGTTGTGCTTTCATTTTCATCTGTCGCTCCCACAAATCCCTGGGTTAGTATAATGGATGTTTGTTCAAATTCAGGTACTACCGATTGCTGAATAGCCGTATTGGTAAATTCCCAATTGATGATAGCATCCCGAAAATTATCGTCTGTGCGGATGATATCCCGTACATCCCGCCATGTATTAGCAATATTCACCTCATTCAGGTAATGACTTACAATAGCTGTCGATAATAATTCTCCTATACAAACCAACTGGTCGTAATAGTAATCATATTCCCGGACCGGTTTATCATGCAACAACCATTCAGCTTCGGTAAAAAAATCTTTCAGTTGTTGTTCACAGGCCAGGGCGTGGGTGACCAACAGGTATTTTGCAACGGTAAGATGTTGCTGTTTTACCTGGTCAAATAATTGAAGCGCTTCTTCTTTTTTACCCGCGTAAAAGGCATCTGTCACTTTTTCGAGCCCGTTCGTAGTTTTACCCATAGCAGAGATCACTACCAGTATTTTTTCTCCGGGATACTGCTGAAGGATACCAGCCAGATTTTTTATTCTTTCAATACTATTTACCGATGCCCCACCGAATTTAAAGACTTTCATGGGCACAAAGCTAAGAGCTCAGGAAGAAAAATAGAAAAAAGAGATCAATTTCATAAAGCTCCATATTATTGACGTTCTCATCAGCATAAAAAATCTCTGCAAAACAGCGCTAATCCACTAAATAATAAAATTCCTTTCTTCCTTTTTTCTCTTTTTCTTCCTGATCTCTTAGCTTATTTTTGTTGCCACTTCAACAAAGCCATTATGAATATTAACCGGAAAGTTCTTACCCTCGATGAATTTACAATACAGCAGTTGCGTGATGTTCCCAACGCAACTGGCGAGTTAAGTACGCTGTTGCGGGATATTGGTCTTGCCTCAAAACGGATCAATGTGGAAGTGAATAAAGCCGGCCTGGTTGATATACTGGGAGATGCAGGTAGTGTAAATGTACAGGGGGAGGATGTAAAAAAGCTGGATGTATTCGCCAATGACCAATTTACGGGCGTATTGCAGCATGGTATCAGTTGTGCAGGTATTGCCAGTGAAGAACTGGATGAATACGTCGCATTTGATGATGCCGTCAGTAAAAACTCCAAATACGTCTGTCTTTTTGATCCATTGGATGGAAGCGGCAATATTGATGTAAATGTTTCTATCGGTACCATATTCGGGGTATACCGGCGAGTAACGCCAAAAGGAAGTATTGCTACCAAAGAAGATTTTCTGCAAACTGGTACCAAACAGGTAGCCGCAGGGTATATTGTATATGGATCATCCACGATGCTGGTATATGCCACAAGAAGAGGTGTAAATGGATTTACCCTTGATCCATCTATTGGCGAATATACACTGAGCCATCCTGATATCAAATGTCCTCCTTCAGGCAAAATATACTCCGTTAACCATGGAAATTTTTTCAAGTACAACGAAGGCGTAAAAAGATATATCGATGCCTGCCAGCGAAAAGACAAAACGAATGGAGGCCCTTATACACAGCGATATATCGGCAGTATGGTGTCGGATGTACACCGCAATCTGATCAAAGGAGGGATCTTTATGTATCCCGGAACTACTGATAAGCCGAAAGGTAAATTGCGCCTGCTGTATGAATGCAATCCATTTGCATTTATTATGGAAGTGGCAGGTGGCAGGGCCACAGATGGCAAACAACGGATCCTCGATATCATTCCAACCGAACTTCATCAACGTACGCCCATGTTTATCGGCAGCAGGGATATGATGCAGGAACTGGAGCAGGAATTTGATGAAGCTTAATGAGAATCCTTATAAAATGGAGGTGGAGATAATCAACTATACGCAGGAACATCATGCCGCGTTCAGGCAATTGAACCTGGAGTGGCTGGATCATTATGGCCTTACCGAAAGCCACGACCTGCTTGTATTGAATGATCCGATGCGAACGATCATTGATAAAGGAGGCTATATCTGGCTTGCGGAGGCAGCAGGAGAAATAATTGGCTCTGCGGCCCTGGTAAAAGAATCTGAAGGAATTTATGAATTAGCCAAGATGACGGTCAACACAGTATGGCGCGGTAAAGGAATAAGTAAATTGCTAATAGAAAAATGCCTGGAAAAAGCAAAAGAGATAGGAGCGGTCAAATTAAGTTTGTTCTCCAATCACCAGCTACAAACTGCTATTGCGTTGTATGAAAAATACGGGTTCAGGCATGTGGCCGTTGCAAACTCTCCTTTTGAAACGGCCGATATCAAGATGGAATTAATCCTGCAGTAACCTGATTTTACATTTTATTTTAACAAGACTATTGTTTTTATACAGGCAGTACAGATTGACTTGGTATAAAACTTGAATATTTTTGTGCTTAATACCTGCCTACGTCATGAACCGTTCTCTTTTATTAAATATACTTACGTTTATTTTTTTTACTTCGCTGGTTTCGTTTTCCCCAGTTGTTACTGCTGTACACGGGGGGCTGTCAGAAGATGTATTAAAATACACGAATGAGTTTCGAAAATCAAAGGGGCTGCCGGGCCTGGTCATGCGGGATGAACTGAATGTGATTGCGCAAAAACATAGTGCGGATATGGCAAGCGGGCGCAAACGATTTGGCCATGACGGATTTAAGGACAGGCAAAAGCAGGCCGAAAAAAAGATGCCGGAGCTGAGGGAATTTGCAGAGAATGTAGCATACGGACCCGCCACCGGTAAAGAAGTGGTGACAATGTGGAAAAACTCATCCGGTCATAGAGCTAATATGCTCGGCAAATACAAATATATCGGTATCGGCACCTCAACAGACCGCAACGGGAGGATCTTTTATACACAGGTATTTGCCAATTGATTTTTACTTCCCTGTAAAACCTCTCATCTGCCTTTTTCGGAAAGATCAGCGTGCTGATTTTTACCGTAAATTGCTGCACAATGGAAAAAAGAACAATTATTTCTATCAAAGACCTTGTCAAAAATTATGGGAATTTCCAGGCCGTGAAAGGTATTTCCTTTGATGTATATGAAGGAGAGATCTTTGGGCTGTTGGGTCCAAACGGAGCAGGAAAATCCACCACCCTGGAGATTGTAGAGACGCTTCGTCAGAAGACCAGCGGTGAAGTGATTGTGGATGGGCTCAACCTGGATACCGATCCGCATGAGATCAAAAAGATCATAGGAGTACAATTACAAAGCAGTGGCTATTATCCCGGGCTTAACCTGCTTCAGCTGGTAGAACTTTTTTGCGGGCTTTATAACCGTGAAGTTGGAGCAATGGAACTATTGGAGATGGTGAATCTGAAAGACAAGGCAAAGGCTAAATTCAAGGAATTAAGCGGTGGACAAAAACAACGCTTCTCTGTTGCCACCACACTCATCAATCAACCAAGGATAATCTTCCTGGACGAACCCACGACGGGACTCGATCCCCAGGCAAGAAGAAGTTTGTGGGAACTTGTATTGAATATTCGTCAGCGGGGTACAACAGTGATCATTACCACGCACTATATGGATGAGGCAGAATATCTCTGCGACCGTGTGGCCATTATAGATTCCGGCAGGATCGTTGCAATGGAAACACCAGACAAACTGATCGATAATTTAGTGGCCACAGGTTTCGAACGTCCGAAAGAAGTGAAGAAAGCCAACCTCGAAGATGTTTTTATAAATCTGACAGGACATTCATTACGGGAGGAATAAAAGACATTACAAACAGGTAAATTATTTCAGAGAATTAATCATCACCCGGCATGAACAGCTCATGTAGCACCGGGTGAAAGAATAAGGATTATGAGTATTCAGAATAAATTAAAAGACTTTATGCAAAACAAAATCGCTGCGCAAAAAGAAGCAGGTGCTGCTTTCTTACAGGCCAATAAGGAAAAACCAGGGGTAAAAGAATTACCGGGTGGAATTCAATATGAAGTATTGAAAGACGGTACCGGGGAAAAGCCGGTGCTTGCCAATAAGATCAAAGCCCATTACAAAGGATCCTTACTGGATGGAAAAGAATTTGACAGTTCCTTTAAAAGAAATCAACCCTTTGATGCTCCACTGACCGCACTTATCAAAGGATGGCAGATCGCTATTCCTGAAATGAATGTCGGAAGTCATTGGCGCTTATGGATACCGTCTGAACTGGCATATGGTGATCGGGGCGCGGGAAGTGATATCCCTGGTGGAGCAACACTGATCTTTGAAGTAGAACTTTTACAGATCCTTAAATAATTATCTTGCTATTATGTCAATCGCAGCAGACCATCGCTATCCGATCGGCGAGTATGAAGCAAAACCTTTTTCTATTGAGCAAAAGATAGAATGGCTGGCAGATATTAAATTCCTGCCGCTTGCTTTGGAAAATGCTATTCTCAACCTCGACGAAGCCCAGCTACAAACACCCTACAGGGAAGATGGCTGGACAGTACATGAGTTGGTTCATCATGTGGCAGATAGTCATATCAATGCATACTGCAGGTTCAAACTGGGTTTGACGGAAGACAATCCTTCCATTAAACCATATGCTGAAAAACGCTGGGCTGAATTGCATGATGTAAAAAAACTACCCATCAACATATCCATAACCTTATTACATGCTTTGCATGCACG
>CAZGSG010000345.1:0-6276 GCA_964528095.1 uncultured Terrimonas sp. | reverse complement strand
CTACCGCGGATCCACAGCGTCGTCTGACGGGGGTCGTAACCCCGGTGCTTTATACGTTTTTGGCCACGGCTAATCTAATTTTTGGCCTGGCCCTGGTGCAACTGGTCAATTGCACCGTTAACAATAAGTATGAAGCGGAAAGTTTTTCCGGTCGTCATTCAGGACCAACACTGGAGACCTGCACGGATATTGGCGGCGGACAGAATTTCACAGGACTTGCACCCGGGCATTATTTCGCGTACAATACACTGAATGTACCGGCTACAGGATTATACAGGATCAGTTTGCGTATTTTGTCAAACTCGGCTTCACAGGTGAGGATCGGTCATAGCAGTTTCACCTACGGCATCCTATCACTGCCCTCCACGAACGGTGTATGGAAAACAATCACGGATACCATTACATTACCCGCGCTTAGTTATACAGGTATTCATGTAGTGACAGGTAGTTTCAAGTTCAACTATTTTATTATCGACAATTGTGTCGCTGACCAGGAAGAGAACCAGGCATCCCGCTTACTGACTGCGATCGATGATAGTGGTGATGATATCGCGGAACTGGCGGGTACAATTGTTTATCCAAATCCGGGATCGGGAATGATCACGATCATACCGGGAAATGCCGGGTACCGCAATATTTTTATAATGAATGCGACGGGGCAGGTTATTGAAAACTGGCCGGTTAATCCAGCGACTAAACGATTCACAAAAAATACCAGGTCCTGGCAAGCCGGCACCTACCTCTTTGTTTTCGAGACAGCAAACCACAGGCGAAAGACTGTAAAATTTATTAAACGATAAGAAGACCAGCCTTACTCATTACCATTCGTTCAGATTGCCAGTGGGATTACCCGGGCAAGTAACGAATGAACTAAGCACGATCCGGGGAAAAGTATTTTAATTTCGAATAGGATACTTTTCCCCCAAGGTCGCAAATACCCCGTGGATTAGTCTTATACAGCCTGTATCTGGTTTCAATCTTTTTATCATCTTTACTATGCCGATGGTAATAGATCAACAACCGGCGTAAGTGGAGCAGTGACCACTAAAAACGGGCGTAACCGAAAAGCCAGACGAGTAGGAACAAAATAAATTATTATGTCAGACAATGCAGTTTCGCTACATAGAGTTCTTAAAACATCCCCGGAAAAAGTATACCGGGCATTTACTGAAGCTTCCGCGATCGCTTCCTGGTTGCCTCCTTATGGATTTACATGCACCGTACATCAAATGAATGCGGAAGTGGGTGGTTCTTATAAGATGTCATTCCAAAACTTTTCAACTGGGCATAGCCACTCATTCGGTGGCTCCTACCTTGAACTCAAACCGAATGAGTTTTTGAAATACACGGATAAATTTGACGACCCTAATCTACCCGGGGATATGATCACCACTGTGTGGCTCCGCAAAACCATCGCGGGTACAGAAATAAAAATTACGCAGGAAGGAATCCCTGCTGTTATACCAGCGGAAATGTGCTATCTGGGCTGGCAGGAGTCGCTGGAAAAACTGGCTAAGTTAGTTGAGCCTGAGATACCGGATGCATAATTACGATGGTCCGCAATTTAATTGCTGGTCTTGTTGAGAAAACTGTCAAACCTTTCGAAGTGACAGGTGTATCCATTTGGATGTTTTACCAAATAATCCTGGTGTTCCTTCTCCGCGGGCCAGAACCTTGTGTACGGCTCCAGGGTGGTTACCACTTTGCCGGGCCAGCGGTTGGCGTCATTTACAAGTTGGATCATCTCTTCTGCCAGCTTTTTTTCTTCCTTGTTTTGTATAAAAATTGCTGATCGGTAACTTGACCCGATATCATTTCCCTGCTGATCGATCGTTGTAGGATCGTGTACCCTGAAAAAGAAATCCAGCAAATCCCTGAAAGTTATTTTGCCCGGGTCATACGTGATTTCCAATCCTTCCGCATGACCGGGATGATGACGATAAGTTGGATGATCATTCTGTCCACCTAAGTATCCTACCTCCGTATCGATCACTCCCGGCAGTTTGCGGAACAGGTCTTCCATGCCCCAAAAACATCCTCCGGCGATATAAGCCTTTTCGGTATTGCTCATGCTATTACAGATTTACTATAAAATTCGTTGATTTTATTCATTTCCCCTTCCCAAACATTTTTCAGGTTAAATAACCAATAGATTGCTGCAAAAAATTATTTTTGATAAACAAGAACGGCTAAAATGGATAATACAAGAGTATACAAAATGTCATTTGCAGGAGTCTATCCGCATTATATTACTAAGGCGGAAAGAAAGGGCCGTACAAAAGAAGAGTTAGATACCATCATTCGCTGGCTGACAGGATATGATCAAAAAACCTTGCAAAAACAAATAGACAAGAAGGTTGATTTTGAAACCTTTTTTGCCCAGGCACCACAACTAAATCCCAATGTGTCAAAAATCACCGGTGTGATTTGCGGATACCGTGTAGAAGAGATCGAAGATAAGCTCATGCAAAAGGTTCGCTATTTAGATAAGTTGGTTGATGAATTGGCAAAAGGAAGGAAAATGGAGAAGATATTGAGGGAATAAGAAAGGTCAACGTCATATTCAACAATTGGAGCAGGTCACAGCGGATGCCAGCGAACAATTGCAGTAGGTCACAGCGGGGGTCTGGCGAATAAGCAATCTTTCAGGCCAGGTCCCAGCGGGGTCTGGCGAATAGCAATCTTTCAATACTGAAGTTTCTTCATAGCCGACCCCGATGCGTAAGTAGCTTCATCTTTAAAAAATACGCTTGCGTTTCTAAATAATATATACCGAACGGGAATTAATATCGTATCCGTTTTTTGATTGCTGTTTGTTGAAATGGACCATACATCGGGGTCGGCTATTGAAGACTATATATAACTTGAAATTTCTTTATTCGCCAGACCCCGCTGAGAAGTTTGTTGTTATCTGAGAGACCAGCGATAATATAAACAGCCCAACATCAACCACTGATAGCAGGTCAGGTCCCAGCAGGGTCTGCTACACTTGTTTTATCATAAAGATTAGTACAATGATGTAAAAGGAACGACTACTCGATAGTGTTTGAAAATATAACAGTACGAACTGGAAAATTGTTTTCAATGTGGAAAATCATCATCAATGGCATTTTACTAAACACATGGTTAACGTATATACCTATAGTAAATATTGCCTGAAAAAAATATAGCTATAAAAAAGGTTTTGAGCCGCTACCAGTCTATACCTTAGCTCTTGCTCCGATTTAATCAATCAGCAATCTTACCAACAATAAGATTGACGCTGTTACAAAGGCATTGAAAATTTCTTTGGTGTAAATCAATTTTGAAGACATCAGCAATTACCCGTGACCCGGGCAATTGCCAACAAAACGAAAGTATATGGCAAATAGTACCGGTACGCATTCAGTTGTGTTGGATTTCCAGGAGATCGATCAAACAAAACTTCTGCTTGTTGGCGGTAAAGGCGCAAACCTGGGGGAGCTTACCCGGATTGAAGGCATCCAGGTACCAGATGGCTTTTGCATCTCTACTGAAGCGTTTAAAAAGATCATTGGAGAAAATCCGTTGATCAGCGAATTGCTTGACAAGTTAGCTCTACTAAAGCTGGAAGATCGCAACAAGATCACTCCGCTTAGCGCAGAGATTCGCAGGCTTATTGAACAGATCAGCATTCCCCTGGATATGGAGGAAGAGATCACCCACGCCATCTCCAGGCTTGAAGAAATAAAGCAGGATGCTATTCTATCACATAGGAAAATAAATAAACAGGGTTCCGGCAAAACAATAAAAAAAAATGCCTATGCCATACGGTCCAGCGCAACTGCGGAAGACCTGCCAACAGCTTCCTTTGCAGGACAACAGGATACGTATTTGAACATCATGGGAAAAGAAGCGATTCTGCAACATATCAGCAAGTGCTGGGCATCGCTATTTACCGAGCGGGCGGTAATTTACCGTCTTCAAAACGCCGCTGGCGATCAGGCAGACATACATCGCAATGTTTACATCTCGGTGATTGTTCAAAAGATGGTCTTCCCGGAGTCAGCAGGTATTTTGTTTACTGCTGATCCCATTACTTCCAACAGGAAAATAGTTTCCATTGATGCCAGCTTCGGGCTTGGCGAAGCGATGGTCTCCGGACTGGTAAATGCGGATAACTATAAAGTATATAATGGCAGGATCATCGGCAAAAAGATCTCCACCAAGAAACTGGCTGTTTATGCGTTAAAAGAGGGCGGTACAAACCAGGAGACCATTGAGCCTTTCATGCAGACAAAGCAGGCACTGAAAAATGAACAGATTATACAGCTTGAACGAGTGGGTAGAAAGATCGAAAAACATTTCGGTTGCCCACAGGATATCGAATGGTGTATGGTTGACAATAGGTTTTATATTGTGCAGAGTCGCCCTATCACCACTTTATACCCAATACCTGTTGCGCAGCCGATGGAAGCGACTGATTCCGAAAAGCATGTTTTTGTATCTGTGGCTCATAACCAGATGATGACCGATGCCATGAAACCATTGGGTTTATCTTTTTTCCAGATGATGCCTTCCGCGCACATGCCTGCAGCTGGCGGAAGATTGTTTGTGGATGTTACCGCTCATCTCGCCTCGCCGGAGAGCAGAAAAAAGTTAATCGCAACTTTTGGTCATTCCGACCAGCTCATACAGGATGCCCTGATGACGATTGCAAGACGAAAAAATTTTATCCGATCGAAACCCGGTAGTAAAGTACAGACGGTGGGCTATATCGAAAAAGTGCTGCCCTGGACCTACCTGGCACCATTCGAACAAAACCCCGCTATCGTAACAGATCTGATCAGGAGCAGTGAAACGTCTATAGAAGAATTAAAACAACAGATCCAATCAAAATCAGGAACCGGTTTATTTGATTTTATACGCGAACATGCCCTGCAATCAAAGAAGAACCTGTTTAGTCCGCAAAGTTTGGAGCTGATCAGGATCGCGCTGTATGCTTCATCATGGATCAACAAAAAAATGCTGAAATGGTTAGGTGAAAAAAAAGCGGCTGACACACTGTCTCAATCCGTACCAAACAATATTACTTCGGAAATGGGACTGGCTTTGTTGGAAGTGGCCGATGTGATTCGTCCCTTCCCCGAAGTGATCGACTATTTGCAACAGGTAAAAGAGGATGCCTTTACTGACCTGTCGGTCGCCTCTAACGAACTGCTTCAATTGAATGGCGGTAAAGAAAGCCGGGACGCGTTCCTTGCTTATCTCAACAAATATGGTATGCGGTGTGTCGGTGAAATCGATATTACGAAAACCCGTTGGAGCGAAAAGCCAGCTATGCTTGTCCCCATGATCCTCAGTAATATCAGGAACTTTGAACCGGATGCCAGCGCCCGCAAATTTGAGCAGGGACAACAGGGCGCATTGAAAAAAGAAGAGGAATTACTAGACCGGTTAAAACAATTGCCAGGTGGCAAACGAAAAGCAAGGGACACAAAACGAATGATCGGCCTGCTCCGGCGTTTCATCGGTTATCGCGAGTATCCAAAATATGGTATGGTGAATCGCTATTTTATTTATAAGCAGGCTTTACTGAAAGAAGCCGAACAATTGGTACAGGCCGGCATTATTCATGAAAAAGAAGATAGCTATTACCTGGGCTTTGACGAATTTCGTGAAGTCGTACGCAGCGGCAAACTGGACTATGAGCTTATCCGCACGCGAAAAAAAGAATACAACTCATATGAAAAACTAAATCCTCCACGCGTTATCACTTCTGAAGGCGAGATCATTACAGGCAGGTATAAACAGGAAGATCTGCCGGCCGGAGCTATTGCAGGCCTGGCGGTCTCTTCCGGAGTTGTAGAGGGGCGGGCACGTGTTATCTTAAGGATGGAAGATGCCGACCTGGAGGACGGCGATATATTAGTCACCGCCTTTACTGATCCGAGTTGGACACCTTTGTTTGTATCCATCAAAGGCCTGGTCACCGAGGTGGGCGGACTGATGACGCATGGTGCAGTGATCGCCCGTGAATATGGCTTGCCAGCAGTTGTTGGAGTGGAGAATGTTACAAGGCTGATAAAAGATGGACAATGGATTCGTGTGCAGGGAACAGAAGGTTATGTGGAGATTTTATAGGTAATTGCTTTTCATCACCCATCCCTATTGGCGTTTTCTTTTTCGGGCTTTAAGTTATTCTTTACTTATAAGACTATTTGTGTCAGAGTGAACAATACGCGACTGCTATTCTTACTATGCCAATCCTTAATTGATAATTGTATAAAACAGCTTACCGACTTGGAAGCTATTTAT
>CAZGSG010000344.1:0-6299 GCA_964528095.1 uncultured Terrimonas sp. | reverse complement strand
CAGGCTGGATAGTTTAGGAAAACATAAAGGACAATTAATTATACAATCGGCCAATCTTCAGGAACTCAGCATCGGTTCTTCCTCCTTGCTCAATATAAAAGACCTGGTAAAACAGAATGCCGTTTTCAGTCTGAGAAACCTCAGCGGTAGTTATCACGATGCCAATGACCAGTTCAACTGGTACAATGCCAGTTATCGTAAACAAACCCGGCTTTTCTCGATTGATTCTTTTTCCTATCGGCCCACACTTGGAATCGATTCATTTGTAGCGGCACATCCTTACCAGGCAGATCATGTAACAATAACAACCGGTGTTATCACTGCAGGGCCTTTTGATATAGACCGTTACCTGCGAGATTCAATCTTAGATGCCGGCGTGGTCAATATCAATGATGTACACCTTAGTAATTACAGGGATCAGCGCCCGCCGCGTCTTCCCGGTCTTGTAAAATTATTACCGGCCAATACACTCAAACATTTACCTATCAAACTCACTATTGATTCAGTACGGTTAAAAGATGCACTGGTAGAATATGAAGAGATGAATGAGAAGACTAATAAGTCAGGAAAAGTGAGCATCGAAAAACTGAACGCAACGATAACGCATGTGCGGAATTTTGACCTGCGCGATACAGACAGCCTGCAAGTAAAAGCCAGTGCATTGATAGCCGGTGCCATTCCCACTCAACTGGAGATGAAAGAATCGTATACCGATACGCTGGGCGGCTTCCTGATGGTAGCCCGGATGGGTGCCGCAGATCTCACCGTATTAAACCCGGTACTGATACCACTATTATCCGCAGAACTACGCTCAGGAAAACTGGACACCATGACGATGAGAGTAGTTGGCCGCGACTTTCTTGCATTTGGTCAAATGCAAATGCTGTATCATGATCTGAAGATCCGAATACTGAAAAACGGAGACCGGGATAAAAAATCATTTTTTGGCGGCATTCTTAATTTCTTTGCCAACACCCTGATAAAAAATAAAAATACCAATCGCACTGGTAATGTCTTTTTTGAGCGGCTAAGAGACCGCTCTGCAGCCAATTACCTGTTCAAGATCACCCTGAGCGGTGTCACCAGCAATGTAGGCGTAAAAAGTAATAAAAAAATGATGCGCAAGTATAAGCGGGAGATCATCCGAAGAAAATTACCTCCCATAAACTAGCCTAAGAGGTGAAAGGGGAAAAAGAGGGAAAAGAGTTTAGTTTACACTGATTGACCAGTCAATTAATAATCAAGAGACTCCGAGTTAAAAAAATTCCTCTTTCCCCTCTTTTTCCCCTTTCACCTCTTTGCCTTACCTTCACACTAAATAGTTGTTTAGCTAACTAATTTTATAACAGCTTGCTGATGCCCTTCTTAGCGGCATCGCAATTCAAACCAATTAATATTTCTCATGAAACGCACAATCAAAAAAGTGGCTGTATTAGGAAGTGGTGTAATGGGATCAAGGATCGCCTGTCATTTTGCAGGTGTAGGCGTACAGGTATTGTTGCTCGACATGGTGCCGAAAGAAGCTGTGGAAAGCACTAAACCTGCTGAAAGAAATAAGCTGGTGAATGATGCGCTTACAGCCGCTATTAAAAGTAATCCATCTCCTGTTTATACAAAAGATGCCATTAAGAAGATCAGTACAGGCAATTTCGATGATAATATGAAAGATATCGCCGGGTATGACTGGATCATCGAAGTGGTGGTAGAAAGGCTGGACATAAAAAAACTGATCTACGACAAGGTTGAACAATTTCGCAAACCGGGAACATTGGTTACTTCTAATACTTCAGGCATTCCCATTCACCTGATGGCAGAAGGACGAAGTGATGATTTTAAAAAGAATTTCTGCGGTTCGCATTTCTTTAACCCGCCACGTTACCTCCGTCTGCTGGAGATCATCCCTACGCCGCATACTGATCCGGAGGTAGTGGATTTCCTGATGAGCTATGGAGATCTTTATCTTGGTAAAACAACCGTGCTTTGCAAGGATACGCCTGCGTTTATTGCCAATCGCATTGGAGTGTATGGCATCATGTCCATTTTTGGATTGGTAGATAAACTCGGTCTGAGTATAGATGAAGTAGACGCGTTGACAGGGCCGGTGATCGGTCGCCCGAAATCAGCTACTTTCCGTACCGCAGATGTGGTGGGTATCGACACACTTGTAAAAGTTGCGAAAGGTGTTTATGATAATTGTCCGGCAGATGAAGCAAAAGATTCGTTTGTAATACCGGCCTGGCTGAATAAAATGGTAGAGAATAACTGGCTGGGAGATAAAACAGGACAGGGCTTTTTTAAAAAAACAAAAGGTGCCGGTGGTGAAAAAGAGATCCTTACACTCAATCTGCAAACCAATGAATACGGGCCACGGGTAAAACCGAAGTTCGCTTCACTGGAAGCTGCAAAACCCGTGGATGACCTGTACCAGCGTTTAAAGATGCTGGTAGCCGCGCCTGATAAAGCCGGTGAGTTCTATCGTCATTTCCATTTTGGTTTATTCGCCTATATCTCTCACCGCATACCCGAGATCAGTGATGAATTATATCGTGTGGATGATGCAATGATGGCCGGCTTTGGCTGGGAGATCGGCGCTTTTGAAAGCTGGGATGTATTAGGTGTGGCAAAGACAACCAAAGCAATGCAGGAAGCTGGCTACAAAACAGCTCCCTGGGTACAGGAAATGCTGGATGCGGGCAATACTTCTTTTTATAAAATTGAGGGCGGTAAAAAATATAGTTATGACCCCGCTTCCAAAACATATAAACCACTACCCGGCGGTGAAGCGTTCATCGTAATGAGCAATTACCAGGACAAACAGGTTTGGAAAAACGGAAGCTGCCGTCTCTATGACCTGGGTGATGATGTACTGGGGCTGCAATGGTTTACCAAGATGGGAAGTATCGGTGGTGATGTACTTGCGGGAATTCAGACAGCGATCGATAAGGCGGAAAAAAATTATAAAGGACTGGTGATTGCCAATGAAGGCGCTAATTTCTCCGCGGGTGCAAACGTGGGTATGATCTTTATGCTTGCTATAGACCAGGAGTATGATGAGCTGGATATGGCTATCCGGATGTTTCAAAATACCATGATGCGCGCCAGGTATTCCTCAGTGCCTGTTGTAGTGGCACCGCATGGGCTTGCATTGGGCGGAGCCTGTGAACTGAGTTTACATGCAGATAAATGTTGCCCGGGTGCGGAAACATATACCGGCCTTGTAGAGCTGGGTTTTGGATTTATACCGGGTTGTGGTGGTACAAAAGAATTCACCCTGCGGGCTTCTGATGAAATGCATGAAGATGAGCCGGAAACGATCACACTTAAAAATCGTTTTCTCACTATCGCCACAGCGAAAGTGGCTACTTCTGCCAAAGAAGGTTTTGATATCGGCGTGTATCGGAAAGGACTGGATGAAGTCGTGATCAACCAGGGACGCCGGATCGCCGAAGCCAAACGCTCGGTAATTGAAATAGCTGATAGCGGTTATACTATACCTGTGCAGCGAAAAGATATAAAAGTGTTGGGACAATCCGCGTTGGGTGCGTTGTATGCCGGTATCAATGGTATGCAAAAAGGCAACTACGCCACTTCGCATGACGCGTTGATCGCGAAAAAACTTGCCTATGTAATGTGTGGCGGCGATCTGAGTGAGCCAACACTCGTAACAGAACAATACCTGCTCGACCTGGAGAGAGAAGCTTTCTTATCACTGTGCGGAGAGAAAAAGACACTTGAAAGAATTCAAAGCGTATTAAAAAGCGGCAAGCCGATCAGGAATTAATGATTGTACTGAATAATTGATACTTTTATGCGCCGGTTATCGCCGGCGCTTTTTAATGCTTGCCAAACGCATTCTATATTATAAGCTCCGGGTACTCCTGGTGATCTCTTTTATCTGGGTACTGTTTGGTTTTATTTTCCTGTATAATATCCTGGAGATAGAAAAACAATTATTGAATAGCCGGTCGCTCTTTCTTTTTTCTCTTGCCTTCGCGATCATCGGTTTTACCATTTCGGCCGTACTGATCTTTTACATGAAGAACGCGTTCAGGTATTACCCGCTCTGGGTTTCTGTTTTATTTAAACTGGTCATCACTTTCGCGCTTTTTATGCTTGTGGCTTTTGTACTGCTGGCCTTTTATTTTGTATTCAGCTATCATGGAAGTCTCAGTCGTTTTACAGAAAGTTTTTTTGACCGCGTTTTCTTTACCCGTCCCTTTGTTGTCTTTATCATTGACCTGGGCGTACTCACTTTTATATCGATCATCGTACTGGAAGTGACGGACAAATATGGTCCCGGCGGTTTCTGGAGCGTATTGCGGGGAGAATACAATAAGCCACGTATAGAGAACCGTATTTTCATTTTTCTTGACATCAATGACGCAACGACCATTGCGGAAAAGCTGGGTCATGAAAAGTATTTTCTTTTGCTAAAAGATTTTTTTGCCGATATCACCAATCCTGTGCTGGCCAATGGCGGTGAGATCTACCAGTATGTAGGTGATGAAGTCGTATTATCATGGCCCACATCTTCTGTAAACAAGATCTATTGCCTGAAATTTATCCGTCATGCATTTTATATTCTGAAGCGGAATGAAAAAAAGTACCTGGCACGTTATGATGTGGCACCTGATTTTAAAGCGGGCATTCATTCCGGGGAGATCACGGCCGGCTTTATCGGCATAATCAAAAAAGACCTCGTATACAGCGGCGATACATTGAATACCGCTGCCCGTATTCGCAGTATGTGCCATACGCTGAATGAATCATTTGTACTTTCCGGCAGTTTTATGGAAGATTTTCCAGCGCCCTTTTCCTATCATATCAAAGAGATCGGTCAGATAGAGCTCAAGGGTCGTGCCGAAAAAGAAACACTTTATTCCATGACATTTGAATAGGGTTCTACTTAAAATGGAGTAGCGCATGGAAGTTCCCCGGATTTTTCGTTTGTTTGTTCTACAAAACCAACCATCATGACATGTACAGTTGTTGATTTCTCAAAAGACAGCACTGTCTTTAACATCACCGGTGTTTCAGCTGCGGAGCTCGATAACAAACTGAATCTTTTCTTTACCTCCGAAGGGTATAAACACAAAGCAGACAAAGACGGTGGAAAGATCTATACAAAAGGAAACAAAGTATTAAGGGCAATCCTGGGAGCTTTCTGGAAATACTTCCGGATACTGGTAGTCGTTAAAAATGAGCGTGAGCTTTATTCGGTGCTTATTAAAAAGGATGCCAGCGGGTTTATGGGAGGCGTTATCGGGATGCAACAGGTGAAAAAAGAGTTTACAAGAATGACAGAATCCTTCAAGGCTTATTTCAGCTGATATGTTTTTACACTTGCCGGATAGAAAGAAATTGCTGTCAGCAGCCCGTTCCTTGCTTTTTGATTTGTAGCTTTATCCTGTTTTAAAAACACCTTTATAAAATGGGCGAAGCAGAACTTGGGCGCGACCAACTAACCATTCACTCTCATATCTATACGTATGGTGACGCGGCTGATGAAGCCATCACTGAATCTATCCGGGAAGAGATCGAGACCATGTGGAATGAAGCAAAAGGAAAGATCTTTTTTGATCATAAAAACTGGTTGGTCGTATTCAGGATCACGGCTGCTTTTCATCCGGCCATTGAACCGGAAGAGATATTCGATAATACAGATCCCCGCAATAACTATTTTCGCATTGAGCCATTCGCTCATGGAAATATATCCTTTGTAGATGGATTAGGTTGTAACAGTGGTTACTTCCTGCTTGAAAATCTTTATAAAGGTTCTACCACCGCTGCTCATGAATACGGGCATACGATCGGGCTGCCACATCCACGTCATCTTGATCTGCGTGGTAAAGGTGTACCGGGCATTATGTATCCGCGTGGTACGTTGGTAGATCCCCAATATCAATACAATCCATCAGGCCGCTCCGGCGATAGCAGTAATGGAGGTACGATGCATCCCATGCACCGACGGGTATTGCAAACAGATATAGATCTGTTGAAACTACACAAGCTTGATTTCAAAAAAGGTAAAGCGATGGTTGGCGAGTTTAGCAGTATCTGGCATCCGAAACAAGGCTGAAGTGAAAATTCAAAAATCAAAATTAAAAATTCAAAAATAGACTCTGTTAAAGGTGATGAACGTTGTTTTTGAAATTTTTATTTTAAGTTGATTTCGCAAGTAACTTGAGTTAACTGATGTTGACTATATTCCTAAAGCGATTTATTTTATTATTGGGGCAGAACTGTTATTTGGAATAATGAATGAAAGTCATCTCGTGGAAAATGCTGGTTCCGGAGGA
>CAZGSG010000343.1:0-6303 GCA_964528095.1 uncultured Terrimonas sp. | reverse complement strand
GCGGCGGGACAAAGTGAAGCTGTAAAGTTCCCCATCGAAGTCCCTTACCAGTTCAATAAAGCGTTGACCTGGCGGATCGTGGCCAAAGCAAATGAATTCTCCGATGGTGAAGAAAATTCATTACCAGTATTGACCAATCGCATGCTGGTGACCGAAACAATGGCATTGCCGATGAAAGGAACCGGAACAAAGGATTTTGTTTTTGAAAAATTACTGAACGCAGACAAATCGGAAACATTACAACATTATGCACTGACGGTAGAATATACTTCCAACCCTGCCTGGTATGCAGTGCAGGCCCTACCCTATTTAATGGAATATCCATATGAATGCGCAGAACAAAACTGGAACAGGTATTATGCCAATTCACTGGCCAGTTTTATCGCTAATTCATCACCCCGTATCAAACAGGTATTTGAAAAATGGAAGACGACAGATACAGCAGCCCTTTTGAGTAACCTGCAAAAAAACCAGGAGCTGAAAGCGATCTTACTGGAAGAAACACCCTGGGTATTACAGGCTAAAAGTGAAGCGGAACAAAAAAGAAATATCGGGTTGCTCTTTGATATGGTAAAAATGAGCGGGCAGCTTAATAACGCCTTTGATAAACTGAAACAATTGCAAAGCAGCAATGGCGGGTTTGTCTGGTTCAAAGGCGGACCAGATGACCGTTATATCACACAGTATATTGTTACCGGCATCGGGCACCTGAAAAAACTGAAAGGCATCGCTGCAGGACAGGAGGTAAAACTCAACCAGATCCTTGCTACCGCTATTCCTTACCTGGATCGCAAATTGAAAGAAGACTATGACAATCTTGTCAAGTACAAGACCGATCTAAAAAAATACACTCCCGATTATAGCATAGTTCAATACCTGTATATGCGCAGTTTTTTCCCTGATCAAAAAATAGCAGCAGCCAGTCAAACAGCGTATAATTATTTCAGAAGCCGCCTGCCGCTTGCATGGACACAACAAAACAAGTATATGCAGGGCATGATTGCACTGATCTTACAAAGAACAGGTGATGCAAAAACACCTGCAGCTATTTTAAAATCGCTGAAAGAGACTTCTATTACCAATGAAGAACTGGGTATGTACTGGAAAGATGCTTCCCGCAGCTGGTGGTGGTATGAAGCGCCTATCGAAAGACAGGCATTGCTCATAGAAGCATTCCAGGAGATTGCCAATGATACAAAAACAGTAAATGAATTGCGTACCTGGTTGCTGAAAAATAAACAAACGAACAGGTGGGAATCAACAAAAGCAACAGCAGAAGCCTGCTATGCATTATTGCTACAAGGCAGTCAATGGCTGACCGATCAACCTGCTGTTCAGATCACGATGGGTAAAACCATCATCAGATCAACTGATAATAAACAGGAAGAAGGAACCGGGTATTTTAAAAAGACCATTGATGGAGCGGCTGTAAAGTCGGACATGGGTAAGATCTCCGTATCGGTATCCGGTAATACGGGTACAGATAAAGCCAGTTGGGGAGGTGTGTATTGGCAGTATTTCGAAGACCTGGATAAGATCAGCACGGCGGCAACACCATTGAAGCTGGCCAAAAAACTGTTTATCGAAACAAACAGTGATCGCGGTCCCGTGCTGACACCGGTGAATGAAGGCGACCAGTTAAAAATCGGCGATAAGATCAAAGTAAGAATAGAGCTGCGCGTAGACCGTGAAATGGAATATGTGCATATGAAGGATATGCGAGCAGCGGCGCTGGAGCCGGTAAATGTGCTGAGCAGTTATAAATGGCAGGGCGGCCTGGGTTATTATGAGAGCACAAAAGACGCCAGTACAAATTTCTTTTTCAGCAGGCTAAATAAAGGGACCTATGTGTTCGAATATCCCCTCTTCATCACCCATGCAGGTAATTTCAGCAATGGCATTACTACGATCCAATGCATGTATGCGCCAGAGTTTAGTGCGCATAGCGAGGGAGTTCGGATCAATGTGAAACCGTAGAAATAGCTAAGGGTTTATGTTTTGATTCTTAAGGATATTTTCAAGTAATAATTAAAAGCCGGTCTATTACAGATCGGCTTTTTTGTTGGTGGATGTCCTCTGTTTTTTTTAACACGGAGGCACTGGTGATCTTTTGCTTTTCTCTGAAATTAACTTCTTCCAGTAGTGTAATAAAACTATAGCTCAAAATAGAATAAAAGATCACCAGTGCCTCCGTGTTAAAATGTAAAACAAGAATTCTCCGTGGGTATAAATCCAGCTTTCTTATTTTTGCTTTATGCAAACCAAATACCTGCTTATCGGGCAGGGCGTGAGCGGCAGTTTTCTCAGCTGGTACCTGCACAATGCCGGGGCTGATTTTATCGTCATCGACAATAACTATATCAATGCACCATCAAGGATCGCGGCGGGAGTTATCAATCCTGTTACAGGCCGGAGACTGGTGACAGTATGGATGGCCGACGAATTATTTCCCTTTGCCTGGAAGGCCTACACGGAAATAGGTGAGCAGCTCGGCATTACAGCTATCTCACACAAGAATATCATTGATTTTTTTCCCAATCCTTTTATGCGGGAATCTTTTTTAAAAAAGATCGAAGAAAATGATCAGTATGTAAGCCTGTATAAAGAAGATAAAGAGTTTGCCGATTATTTCAATTTTGAATTTGGTTGTGGTGAGATCAAACCTGTTTATACCGCGCATGTTGAATCCCTGCTTCCTGCCTGGCGCAACCAACTGCTAAAGATGGAGCGGTTGCTGGAAGAAGATTTTAAACTGGAACAATTAAGGATCGAAGAAAACAACGTACACTATAACGGCATCACTGCTGAAAAAGTCATCTTTTGTGACGGTCCTGGTTGCGCTGATAATCCTTACTTCAATAAACTTCCTTTTGCTGCAAATAAAGGCGAAGCGCTGGTAGTGGAGATTCCCGGGCTTCCCGCCACGAACGTTTATAAAAAAAGCATGCTATTGGTGCCGCTTCAGCAAAAAGATCATTTCTGGATCGGCTCAAGTTATGCCTGGGATTTCGATCATCCAGACCCATCACCGGAATTCAGGGAAAGCACTCTTGCCATATTAAAAAACTGGTTGAGAATTCCTTTCACATTGATGGAACATCGTGCAGGCCTGCGACCTGCTACGCTTGAAAGAAGACCCTTTGTTGGTATTCACCCGATGCATCCGCAAATCGGGTTGCTGAATGGAATGGGTACCAAAGGTTGTTCACTATCTCCTTTTTTTGCAAAACAATTGGCAGATCACCTGTTACACGATACGCCGATTACAAAAGATGCAGACCTGAAACGGTTTACTAAAATTTTATCACGGGGATAAATCTATTGACTAGCTCGAAGATGAGAGAAGAAAATGATTATGCTATGGCCAATTTTCTCTTGCGGTATTGACGGATGAATTTACGGCATTGGTAAATAAGTAAAAGCGTGATCATAGTTCGTGATTTATTACTTTCAATTGGGTTGAGGGATCCTGGTTGAGTACACTGCAAAGCGCCTGGAATAATTCTGGCATATTTTCTCTTAGTCCTTCCGGGTTTTCAAAAAACGCTTCTACACTCACTGCCCAGAATTCATGCAAATTACTGAATGCATAACTACGCAGATAGCTTCTCCGGCTGGTGATTGCTTCTGCAAGAATAGGCCCGGTGCTATTGGAAAACTTCTCATAGTTTAACCGGAAGTTTGAATCGATCTGGCCGTATTGGGCAAAGAAATTATTGTACAGTAAGGCGTGCGACATTTCATGTACCGCTACATTGATATTGTCGTTGCGGTTAGCATAACCATATAAAAAGTGTTTCCAGGAAAGATAGATGCCATCGGGGGCAACATGGCCGATATAGAGCTCTTCATCCTCATCCATACGATAAGCGTCGGCAAGTATATAAATATCCTTGAAATGAGAAAGCTGGTAATTTTTTAAACCAAACGTAACCTGTATAGCCGATGCACTTACAAGCACGGCCGTGTCTTCATTATTCTCCAGCCCGATAAAATGAAATTTTTTCTTTAGCTTAAACTGGTGTGTTCTTTTAACAAAGCGCCATTTTTCTTCATGCGGCAGATCATTAAAATAAGTGAATACACTACCGATCACGAAAGAATAGCTATTGAAAATACCATCATCGATATCCACCTCTTCAGGAAGGGGCATGGTGGATGTGCTGGTATTGCGGGCAAATAGCCCATTTAGTTTTCGTAAAAAGGAATGCATAGTGTACGGGTTCGGAGATTAAATATAATTCACGAATATTCCACTTGCAAGTTTTACAAAGTATTGAACCTTAGTAAATCTACGATCAATCAGAAAAATTGATTAGTAATCAGTATACTAAGAAATGCCCGGTGGAAATATTGGTAGAAGATTTTTTACGATCCGTGTAGAAAACAAGATGCCCAGATATAAATTCTTTTTTTAAAGCTCTTTTATCGGCTTTTTTGCTGTTGGAAGCTCCTTCACAGTCGCTTTGGCCGATACCCCCACCCTTGCTATCTTTGCGCCTCAAAAACAACGATACCAATATGTTCAGAACGCATACCTGCGGCGAGTTAAGGATAAATGATGCCTCCAAAGAAGTGACTGTTGCCGGCTGGGTACAAACTGTCCGGAAATTAGGAGCCGCTATCACTTTTGTGGACCTGCGTGACCGGTATGGCATCACCCAGTTATTGTTGGGTGAAGAGCTGAACAAACAACTGGAAGAGCAGCCACTGGGCCGTGAATTTGTTTTGCAGGCTACGGGTAAGGTGAATGAAAGGAGCAATAAAAACCTGAATATCCCCACAGGAGAGATCGAGATCATCGTTTCCTCTTTTAAAATACTGAACAAATCAGCAGTGCCTCCTTTTACGATCGAAGACAAAACGGATGGCGGTGATGACCTGCGAATGAAATACCGTTTCCTTGATCTGCGCAGGAATGCAGTAAAAAAGAACATTGAATTGCGGTATGCAGTGAACAGGGCTGCCAGGAACTACCTGCATGGGAATGGGTTCATGGATATTGAAACCCCGTTTCTTATTAAGTCGACCCCGGAAGGCGCCCGCGATTTCGTAGTGCCAAGCCGTATGAACCCGGGTCAGTTTTACGCGTTGCCTCAATCGCCACAAACATTCAAACAATTATTAATGGTAAGCGGCTATGACCGTTACTACCAGATCGTAAAATGTTTTCGCGATGAAGATCTCCGCGCCGACCGTCAGCCGGAGTTTACACAAATAGATTGTGAAATGGCATTCGTGGAGCAGGAAGATATCCTGAACATGTTTGAAGGATTGGTACGTGCCATATTTAAAGACGTTAAGAATATCGACTATACTGAAACAATCGAGCGCATGACATGGGAAGAAGCGATGTGGCAGTATGGAAATGATAAACCGGATATTCGTTTTGGAATGAAAGTGTGCAATCTTAAATTCCCCGCACATACATTTCCTTCCAAAAAAAGTATAGCAGATCTTATCGATGGCGCAGGATTTCCCGTATTTGATACGGCAGAAACAGTAGTGGCTATTGCGGCCCCGGGTTGCAGCGAGTATACCCGCAAACAGACCGATGAACTGACCGACTGGGTCAAACGTCCGCAGATAGGGATGAAAGGACTTGCTTTTATAAAAGTGAATACAGACGGAACCTATAAAAGCAGCATGGATAAATTTTTCTCCGAAGAAAAATTAAAAGCGATCGCAGAAGCCACTGACGCAAAACCTGGCGACCTGGTGCTATTACTTGCGGGTGCAGAAGAAAGAACAAGAAAGGCGATCAGTGAACTGCGTTTGGAAATGGGTAAACGCCTGGGTTTCCGTAAGGATGATGAATACCGCTTACTCTGGGTACTTGATTTCCCGCTTTTCGAATATGACGAAGAAGGTAATCGCTGGGTAGCCCGTCACCATCCATTCACCTCACCCAAGCCATCTGATATTGATACCATGATTAGCAATGACCCGGTGATACATAATGCCGCCGAATACCTTAAACACCCATACAGCAATATCAAAGCGAATGCTTATGATATGGTGCTGAATGGAAATGAGATCGGCGGAGGCTCTATCCGTATCTACCAGCGGGAGTTACAGGAAAAAATGTTTGCAGCCCTGGGCATGGATAAAGAAGAACAGTTGCATAAGTTCGGGTTCCTGTTAGGCGCTTTTGAATATGGCGCGCCTCCACATGGCGGCATTGCTTTTGGTTTCGACAGGCTTTGTGCTATCCTTGGTGGTAGTGAAAGTATCCGTGACTTCATCGCATTTCCTAAAAACAACTCGGGCAGGGATGTAATGCTGGATGCTCCCGCAACGATT
>CAZGSG010000342.1:0-6348 GCA_964528095.1 uncultured Terrimonas sp. | reverse complement strand
CCGGGGAACAGGAGAAGATGGAGGAGGAATTTGGGGACCTGGTGTTTTCAATGATCAATTATGCACGGTTTTTGCGGATAGACGCCGAAAATGCCCTGGAACGAACCAATAAAAAATTCATCCACCGGTTTACTCAAATGGAACAAATCGCGCTTAAAGAAGGAAAAGACCTCAATGAGATGAGTCTTTCTGAAATGGACGCTATTTGGACCAACATTAAACAACAAAGGGGAACGTGAAGCCAGTTTTACGAAATAACTTGTTTTGGAAATTCAGCTTATTGCTGTCAGCAATCGTCTTATTCATCCTTTCTTTTATCTTCAATAAGATCTATACTACCCGCTATTCGGTAGTAGCAGAAATTAATAATGCGGAAGCATATCTGGCCCGCCATCAAAGAGATTTTAATTCTTTTTTACAGGACACTGCATTTGTCAATTCCCTGATCAATAATAAAGTTTCGGCGAATGAACTTACTAAAACGATCAAACATCCCTATGGCATATTCCTCTATACGGTCAATGACCAGGGGATGCTGGCAATGCGTTTCTGGAGCACGCAACTGATCACACCGCCAGACTATACCTATGCCGCATCCGAGTTGGAAGAGTTTCTTGAATTATCCAACGGCGACTATTTATTAATAAAGAGAACGCTCGAAGTCTCTGGCCAGACAGTAGTGGCTTATGCCATGATCCCCGTGCGTAATGTTTATTTCCTGGACAATGAGTTCATGCCCCAGCGTTTTTCATTTAGCAGTTCTGCCGATCAGCGGGTTAAGCTGACTACACGGGTCACGGAATTTCCAGTAAAATCCCTAACTGGCAGGACCCTGTTTTATTTTCAGAAAAAAGAATCTGGCTCTGTTCAATATAATAACCGGCTTACGATTATCCTTCGTTTTGCAGGCCTGTTATTGCTGATCCTTTTTATACACATGCTGGCAGAATCACTGGCAAGGGTACGGGTATGGAGGGGCGTGCTGTTCCTGGTGCTGTCACTGATTACGATCAGGGTATTGATCTATTGGTTTCCCGGTTTGCTCAACCTTCGCCAGTTCCAGTTATTCGATCCTTCAATATATGGCTCGAACCTCCTGCAACGTTCACTCGGCGATCTTTTTCTCAACTCCGCATTCTTTTGCTGGGTCGTATTATTTGCCTGGTATAAAGTACAGCATGTAGACAATCTGCTGGATAGATTTCCGCAATGGATGCGATGGACCGCCGGTATTGTGTCGCTTTGCATGCTCATCTATTCTACGTTTGTCCTGTCTTCTGCTATACGCAGCATCGTTGCCAATTCAAAGATCTCGTTTGATGTGACCGATTTTTATAGTCTTGACCGGTACACTGTAGTAGGATTTATCGTTCTTGCCTGCCTGACATTGTCCTATTATTATTTTACACAATTGCTTTTCAGGGTCATTTTTCCATTGTTTAAAAAGAATACCTGGCCTGTTTATTTTGCAATCGGGTTTTCCGGTCTTGTATATCTCACACTTCGTTCCGGCGATCCCACCATACTTTTTTATATTCCCGTACTCGCCTGGCTATTGCTTTATACCTGGCTGGTGAACAGGCAGGGGCTGATCTTAAATCGTATCCGTATCAATATCGCTGGTATTCTTTTCTGGATCTTTGTTTTTTCTCTTTCCATTGCAAGTATTATGCTGGCAGAGAATAAAAAAGCGGAATGGGAGCGCAGAAAATTTTATGCGCAAAAGCAGGCGGCGGGAGCAGATGGTTCCGGCGAGCGGGTCATGAGCATCGCATTAAAGTATATTGATGACGATTTCCTGCAGGATAATTTTTACAAGCTCAGGGATAGTATCGAAAACAGGATAGTGCGCGATAGCATACTTGAAATTAATTATGGCACTTATGCCAATAATTATGAAACAAGATTACTGGTGTATGATTCATCGGGCAGGCCCTTGTTCAACCAGGACCCTACCACGGCCGATGCGCTTAATGCAATTGTTAAATCCCAGGCAAAAGCGACTTCCACACCAGATTTGTATTATTACGAGAGCTCTTTCTCAAAATACACCTATATCACGCGGAAAATTGCAAAAGATACGAGCGGAAATATAATGGGCTCTGTATTTATAATTTCCAACCCGAAAAAGTATAGCAGTGGTGACGCCCTTTTTCCGCAGATGTTCAAACAGTATAAAAAGAACGATCCGGAAAATTCGCCTATCTATTCGTATGCGGTATACAGCAAGAAACGATTGGTGAATTATTCCAATAAATATCCATTCCCTACCAAACTCGACGCGGATAAAGTGCCTAAAGAAGAATTTGGAAGGAGAAATAATGGTGACTATAATGAACTTTGGTACCGCGCCAGTAATGATATTGTAGTGGTGATGACACGAAAGCGGGACACTATCATCGAAGGCATTACGCTGTTCTCTTATATCTTTTGTTCGTTCCTGTTCCTGGTTTCTTTTGTGCAGCTATTATCGCTTATTTTAAAAAGCGGCTATAACTGGCAGGGGGTTAAGAAAATGATGCAGTTGAATATTCGTGCACAGGTACATGGCACTGTTATATTTATCAGTATTTTTTCTTTTGTTATCATCGGTATCGCCACGATTTCCTTTTTTATAAGCCGCTATGAACGCAGTAATAGTGACAAGCTGAGTCGTACCATGAACATCATGGTAAAGGAGATGGAGAAAAAAACAGAAGCGGATGAAACATATGGAGATAAAATAAAAAGGTATGATTCTGCTGCCAACTACGATCTGCAGACCCTTGTGAACGAAATATCGGATATTCATGGTGTAGATGTAAATGTGTATGATCTTAATGGTGATATGCAGGAATCATCCGAAAAAGAAGTATATCGCAAAGGGGTGCTTAGCACAAAGATGGACCCTACCGCATTCTTTTACCTGAGCCAGATGAATGAGATACAACATGTGCAGAAGGAGTCAATCTCCAATCTTTCCTACCTGAGTGTATATGCCCCGGTTTTGGACCTGAACGGAAAACCCTATGGTTACCTGAGCATTCCTTATTTTACCTCTGAGCAGGAGCTGCACCAGGAGATATCTAACTTTATTGTGACAGTCATTAACCTGAATGCTTTTATCTTTTTGATAGCGGGGTTGATCGCTTTATTTATTACCAACCGGATCACCCGTTCGTTCTCTATCATCAGCGATAAAATGAAGCAGGTGAATCTGGGCAAAATGAATGAAGAGATCGTCTGGAACAGGGCCGATGAGATCGGTGGATTGGTAAAGGAGTATAATAAGATGGTGACTAAACTGGGAGAAAGCGCTGAGGCACTGGCCAAGACAGAAAGGGAAGGGGCCTGGCGGGAAATGGCGCGACAGGTAGCCCACGAGATCAAAAATCCATTGACACCGATGAAGCTAAGCATACAGTACCTGCAAAAAGCTATACATAACAATCATCCGAATGTAAAAGAATTATCAGGTAGTGTGGCAAACACGCTCGTTGAACAGATAGATCATTTGTCAAAGATCGCCGCCGACTTTTCCCAGTTCGCCAATATTGGCAATAATAATATGGAAGAGTTTGACCTGCATGATGTACTTCGTTCATTACTGGATCTCTTCGGTACAGATCAACATATCAATTTTGAATGGAAGCCTTTGCATCAACGGGTATTGGTGAGTGCTGACAAAACGCAGATGAACCGGCTTTTTACCAATCTTATCGCCAACGCCATAGAAGCCTGTAATGAAAAGGAATGTCATATAATAATGGAAGAGTCGGTGCATAACGGTTATCTCCGGGTAAGTATAAAAGACAACGGGGAAGGGATCGCTCCCGAAATGCAATCACGCATATTTATTCCCAACTTCACCACCAAGTCTTCCGGCACAGGGCTTGGGCTGGCCATGTGCAAAGGTATTGTGGAGCAGGCCAAGGGTAAGATCTGGTTTGAAACGGAAAAGGGGCAAGGCACCACGTTTCATGTTGAGATACCACTTGTTTAACCCCGTGATTGAAAAAAAGTAGTAGGATAAATTCACTCAACGCAATGTGGACCCATGATTAACTGAGCATCTCTCTTCAAATCAGCCGCGCCGCTTCTTTAAAAACTCTTCAAACCTGGCTAATGAAAAACTGCTGAGGTTATGTTCTTTTGTCAATCCGCCTTTTTGTGCAGCCAGTACCCCGTAATGAATATCCTTAAAACCTTCGAGGTAATGCGCATCCGGGTTGATGGATATTAATACATTTTTGGCCACGGCTTTATTTACCCAGGCCCAGTCAATATCCAAT
Organism: uncultured Terrimonas sp.; assembly: GCA_964528095.1. Classification (GTDB taxonomy): domain Bacteria; phylum Bacteroidota; class Bacteroidia; order Chitinophagales; family Chitinophagaceae; genus CAZGSG01. The sequence goes on along the minus strand of CAZGSG010000342.1, from coordinate 2,077 downwards.
CGCCGGGGATGGGCATTCAGTTCTATCACTACATTATTGGCGGCGCAGGCCTCAATGATCTGTTCATGATCTACAGGATATCCTTTGCGGCTCAGCAGGAGCCGCCCGGTCATATGTCCCAGTATGGTCACGTAAGGATTGCTGATAGCTTTTAATAAGCGCATCATTGCTTTTTCCTGGTTCATCTTCAGGTTGCTGTGTACCGATGCGATGACCAGGTCAAAACCTGCCAGTACTTCATCAGGATAGTCCATGCTGCCATCAGTCAGTATATCGCACTCGATGCTCTTGAATATCCTGAAAGGAGCCAGTTTCTTATTTAGTTCGTCGATATGCCGGTGTTGTTCCTTTATCCGTTCTTCCGACAGGCCATTGGCATAGGCAGCGGCTTTGGAGTGATCGGATAACACCAGGTATTCATGCCCCAGGCGGATACATTCCTTCGCCATTTCTTCAATAGTATTGGCGCCGTCGCTCCAGTTGCTATGGCTGTGAATAATGGCTTTAATATCTTTTGTTTCAATTACAACAGGTAATGCCTTGTTTTTTGCCTGCTCAATGATTCCGGTATTTTCCCGGAGGTAAGGCTGGATATAGGGAATATTCGCCGCTTTAAAGATCGCTTCATCAGTCCGCCCTGCCTGGGCGAGTTTTATAGCAGGGAATGCTTGTGTAAATGACTCGATAAATGCGGGCGATCCTGTTGTGAGAAATAACTGCTCTGCCAATGATTCGCCACCTGTGTATAAACGTAGCCTTAGCCCATTCTTTAGTTTATATAAAATGGAGGAAGGGGTTTCTTCCAGCAGTTCGGGCGGCTGGGCAGATTGAAATTTTGGTTTGACCTGGTCATTATTTTCAATCACCACGTATTCGAGTTCAGTAATGATCAGGTCCTGCCGTCTGAATGCACCAGTTACATGTACTTTCTCTGGTGTAAATAGTTTTTCAAGGTATCCATTGATCTGAGGGAATAGCTCATCTATCTGCGCGTATAAAAAATTGCCCTGGTTCTGCAGATAAAATTCGATGGCTTCCTGTACATTCTGTTGTGTCTTTTCGCCAAAGCCTTTGAAGAGGGTAAGCCGGTTTTCATTGCACGCATACAATAGTTCGCCAACCGATTCGAGATCCATCTCTTTCCAGATGGTATGTATCTTTTTTGGACCGATACCTTTTATATTAAGCATCTCAATTACACCGGGCGGTGTTTTATGAATATATTCCTGCAAAACCGAAAGTTCGTTGGTATCGAGCATTTCGACCACTTTTTTGCCTACACTTTCCCCAATTCCTTTAATACTGAAGAGATTTTCCCTGGGTGTGTCTTTCAGGTGAACAGCCATTTTATCGATATTATAGGCCGCTATGGAATATGTTTTTGATTTAAAAGAGTTCTCTCCATGAATATCCATAAGCTTTGAAAGGAGAGCGAAGCGATCGGCGATAGCAGAGTTGTCCATGACTGCAATTTAGGTAAGATCAGTTAAACAGAAAAAAGGGTGGGCGTAGAACCCTTGGTGCGTAAGGCTTTCAGGGGATGGTGTAGAATAAAAAAAAGTCCCGCTGTTGCGGGACTCTCTATAACTTGTAAGAAATCTTCGAACTTATTTCTTTTTCTTAGCTGCTTTTTTCTTAGCTGCTTTTTTCTTTGGAGCTGCTTTTTTCTTAGCTGCTTTTTTCTTTGTTGCCATTTTGATTGAATTTAATGTTTAGTAAAAAATGGGTTATCGTTAGTAAAAATAATAATTATTTTATACTACCCAAATTTTTTTTCAACAAAATTGCAAATAAATCAAAACAGATCAAGCAGTTGGGAGGGTAACAGATACAAAAGTCCTATTCTTTTTACCTTTGTTGAATTGAACTAAACCATCATTCAATGCGAATAATGTGAAGTCTCTACCAACTCCAACGTTCTCACCAGCATGATAAGTTGTACCTCTTTGACGTACGATAATGTTACCGGTGATAGCGGGTTGTCCACCAAATATCTTTACACCAAGACGCTTACTGTGTGAGTCGCGGCCGTTCTTTACACTTCCTTCACCTTTCTTGTGTGCCATGTTTGTAAGTT
>CAZGSG010000341.1:0-6377 GCA_964528095.1 uncultured Terrimonas sp. | reverse complement strand
AAATTGCTCGAAAAAGAAAGACCCAAACCTGTTGTCCTGGTAAGCGGCAATGTATTCAATGCAAAAACAAAACAGCCATTGAGTGCATCACTTGTTTATGAAACCCTGCCAGATGGCAAGGAAGCAGGCAATGCTATTTTAAATGAGTATGACGGCGCTTTTAAAATCGTGCTGCCTTATGATAAGAACTATAGCATCCGTGCTACAGCAGATCATTTTTTTGCGATCTCCGAAAACCTGAATCTCGATTCACTGGTAAAAGCCGGTTACAAAGAGATCCATAAAGACCTGTATCTTGTTCCGATCGAGATCGGCCAGGTAGTGCGGCTCAACAATGTGTTCTTTGATTTTGATAAATGGGACCTGCGCCCCGAATCCTATGTAGAACTCGACAGGGTCGTTAAATTACTCGCGGAGAACCCGGCCATCGAAATCGAGATGAGCGCACATACCGATAGCCGTGGTTCAGATGAATATAATTTTAAACTGAGTGATAACCGCGCGAAATCCGTCACTGATTATATCTTATCGAAAGGCATCGCTACCAGCCGGATCATCTCACAGGGTTATGGAGAAACAAAACCACAGGTTCCAAATGATACGGATGAGAACAGGCAGTTGAATAGAAGGGTTGAGTTTAAAATATTGAAAAATTAATTGCCGGGGCATGGTCTTAAATACGATATGTACAATGGTTCTGAATACAACAATTTAAACCATATGAACCTGTTTCTTTTGGCAATAGACATTATTCCCTTACCTACCGCCCCCTGGGTTAAACGCCTGTCTGTAAACAATGATCATCAACATACATGCCCGTCTCGGCCGGTTACCTGTTTGTAAGCACCCCCGTCGCCAGACGCGTTGAGTAAGATAGACGAAGAACTCCTAATCAGGATTATGCTGGAAACAATATCCATTCGCAATGGCCGTCATATGCTTGCATCTTGTGCCGGCTTTGGTACGGCCCTTACACTGCACCGTTGTGCCTTGTCCCCTGGCTTTATTATTTGTACTTGAAAGACGCTGCCCGTAGATATCCTGTGGATGACATATTTTGCAGGGCTGGAGGTTCAACGCTATTGCTTTTTCAGGTGTTATTTTCTCCGATACATTTTTTACCATCCGGCAATTGGCCAAATGATATTTTTCACCGGAGGGTGTTTTGTATACCGATTGCGCTTTTGCCGGTAATGTAAATAAAGACAGTACGAACAACAACAATCCATATTTCCTGAGATAAAGCATCAGGTAAAATAGAAAATATTGGCTTGTTATGCAAGCCTTTGCTTTTCTCAAGGCCTATATCTTTCACTATAAGTAAAATCTATTACAACTATTGAACGCCGGGCTGGCTTTACAACTACGATGATGAGTTGCAGAGGATATATACAGATTACCAAAGTTGAAAAGAACTTGCACTATGCGGTCATTAATAATCGAAAGCGTTTGTTATTTTACTAAGTAAAATCCGATAGAAGATCAGTTAAACCCTCTTCTTCGTAATATTTGTTTGATTTTATTTTATAAATTCTGCTTTCTACAATACTGATCGTCAATACAAATAGTAAAATTACCATGATCAAAACAAGGTTTTTTACTTTAAAAACTTCGTAATACTTGCATACATCAAATACGGATTATATCTTGTGCCTGAATTCGAACAAACCCTAGAAAACAAAAAATCCGATCATGAAACAAGCCGCACTATTGAAGGGAAATTACGTCCCGCCTTGTTTCAGCTCATAATCGGTTTTATTGCGAACTGGGTACTGTATTGAATGATCTGAACCCTAAACACCCCGCAATGAAAACATTTTTACCCCCGGCCTTCCTGACTGTATTTGTATTTTTCCTGTCTGTTACATTTAATAATGCACATGCACAGTGTGGTGGTCTCAACCTGTTAAGCAATCCTGGTTTTGAATCGCCGGCAATGCCAACGACCAACAGCAATAATATCATGGGACCCGGTGTATCCTGGGGCGGATGGGATTGTACCAACGGCGGTTTGAATATCCTGCGTGTATCCGGTTCCGGTTATGCATCAGGTGCTAATATCGCTGCCGATGGCAACCAGTATGTAGATGTTGCCAACTCTGACGGGTATATCTCGCAACAATTTGTACTTGCGGTAGCAAGCCCTATCTATTTTAGCGGTTCTTTTTCCAATCGTGAATCAGGATGGGGCAATTATGTAAACTGGACAGGCTTTATCCAGATACTGGATGCAAACGGAACCGTCGTTGCTACTTCAGCTACAAAAGATTTTATCACTTCAATGGATAATGAGACCTGGTACCTGCTTACCGGTTTTACTTCCAGCCTGCCAGCAGGTGTGTATACGTACCGTTCATATATCGGCAACTCCGGGCATTTTGATAATGCAGCTGTTTGTGCACTGGCCAATTCGGTACTGCCTGTTAAATTGGAGAGTTTCACAGCAACCGCAAAAGAGAAAAACAGCCTGCTTGAATGGGTTGTAAGTGAGGAAATAAATGTAAAACAGTACGAAATACAATTCAGTACAGACGGAAAGAACTTTCAGCCGGTAAACGCGATAACAGCAAACAATAAACGTCATTACAGCATGGTTCATACAGGTACTGTGACAGGTATTAACTACTACCGGTTAAAAACCATTGACACAGATGGCAGGTTTGCGTATAGCGGAATTTGCAGGATCAATTTTGCTGCCGCGTCCTTATTCAGTATTTATCCTAACCCGTCCAACGGCGTTGTGCATCTTTCACTGGCAGCGACCATGAATCGTAAGCCTGGCGCTGTCAGTGTAATCGCGATCAATGGGCATGTAGTAATGCAACAGCGGTATAATTCAATGAATCAAAACGAGACACTGGATATAAGTAAACTTGCTCCTGGTTCGTATGTGGTGAGGGTGACAGTGGGTAATGAAGTGGTGAATAAACCGCTGCAGGTGATGAGGTGATGATAGTCAAACCGTCATCCTGAAGCATATAATTGGCTTTACTATAGTCTCTGATCAGCTACCTTTCTCTCAATAGATTTATCTTTTTGTGCCTCATGTATTTTGCTAGGGGTTTCAAATGAGCTAACAGAGTAAATGAGCTAAGGATGAGTTGAGCTATGGGATTGTCTTTATCTGTTTGAAAGAATGAGCTAAGGAGAATTTTCACTGCGTGAAAATAGGTTTCGCTACAATCTGGTACTTTTTGATCTGGTTGCAAATGCGTGACATTTAAACTGAAGGGATCTACATTCTGACGGAAATCATTTTCACGCAGTGAAAATCCTCCTTAGCCAAAAAAAAATACAAATAGCCCTACTCTTCCTTAGCTCATTTACTCCGTTAGCTCATTTGAAACCCCTAGCAAAATACATGAGCTACAAAAAAGGAGTATTTATTGAAATATCATTCCGGCAATTTATCGGGCCTGGCATATTGAAGCCGGTACTATTCAAAATAACATCCCCACCCTACTAATACTTCACCACCCTAAAAAACTTACTCACCTCACCGGAAAACTCCGCGGTAGAAGCTGTCCTGTTATGATCACCCGGCACAGTTGCCAGAGTAGCATGATGCAATAAAGCGGCTAGTGCCGCGGCGGAACCATTGTCATTGTCCTTATCACCACTGATCACCAATACAGGTTGCTTTACTTTTCCCAATGCTTCTTTACTGGTAGACGGTTGCGACCGTTGAAGATAGGCCAGTGCTAACTGGTCAAGCCCCTGTTTCTGTACATACTCCACCGCCCCTTTTAACTCAGGTACATCCTCCCCCATCAGCGCCCGGTAAAATAGTATTCTCCTTGGCCATTGAGGATTGGTGAAATCGGCACCCATTCCGCCCAGCACAGCAGCTACCACTCTTTTATCCAGCACCAGCAATCTTGCGGTAATGATCGAACCTCTTGAATAACCGACCACCGCATACTGTTTTATTTTTAGCCGGTCCATCAGCAGGAGGATGTCCTTTGCTTCCGCATCATTATCATAGGCCGTTGAATCATGTGGTTTATCCGACCGGCCATTGCCCCGCATATCAAGGGTGATCACTTTATACCCGTTCTTCAGGAGATCGGCATATAACTGTGTCCTTTTCCAGCTTGCACCATCGACAATAAATCCATGCACCAATAGCACAGGTTTCCCCTCACCTCTTACTTCATAGTAGATCTTTTTACCGTCGAAGGAAGAAAGATATCCGGAGTCGGTGCGTATACTGGCAAGCGAAGAATCCGTTTGAGCAAGAAGCTTGCTCATAAAACAAAGGCAGATAAAAAGACAGGACAAGCGCATATAACAGTTTATAACTAAAGTTAATGCCTTTACAGAGCCCTTTAAACAAAATTTGAAGCTGATGCTGCTATTATTTAGCTTTCAACTCTTTTTGCAGGTCTTTTAAATCATCCCATTTGCTATCTGCCGCCAGTTTAGCCTGTTTGGGCCAGGAGACAATATCGAGTTTCGCGTAGTCGAACGCGGCGGCGTCGAGGATGTTCTTTAGTTTTTTTCCAGAACTTTTTGCGAGGTCTTTAAAGCTGGCGATATTTTCAGCAAGGAGTATTTTTTTCACTTCTTTATTAATGCCCTTGATCTTCCCAAGGTCATCTGCCGGTGCAACTGCCGCTTTTGATTTGGTAGCGGTTTTCTTTGCCTTCGCTGTTTTTTCTTTGACGGGTTTCGCAGCGGGCGCTTCATCGATTATTACGGCTTCCTTGATTTCTTCTGCCACAGGCGCTTCTTCTTCAACTACGGTGATCACACAATTATCTACATAAAACCCATCGGCATGTACATAACTATTGGCTCTTGCGTCATTTACCCAACGGCCATCATTGAGCAGGTAACGATATTGGTAAGTCTTTCCTGGTTCAAGATTGGCAATTGCCTGTAGCGATCCATCCTGTTGTTTTTGGAGACTAATACCATTATCGTAGTTCCAATTATTAAAATCTCCTAATAATACCCCACTATCAGCGCCCTCGACGATCTCAGGAGCAAGGATAAAAGTTACTGTTGTTGACATAATCTATCTGTTTTTCTGGTGAATGCAGAAATCATGCTATTTTCTGCATATTGACTAATTGAAGCTGCAAAATTAAGTGATCGGGTGTTAATACCGTGCTGTTACAGAGGTAACCCTGCCCGTAGCTGAGTAGTCGTGTAAATATGCACACTTTATCCACGGTTCGGCGCGTGTTGATTATGGTAAATATGCGAATGGAGTTTTGTTGTTGTCAACGATCATTGACCAATGCTTTATGGTTAGTATTATTATGAAAATGGCAAGAGATTTCACGCAGAGCTAAGGAGTAAATGAGATAAGGGAGAGCTGAGCAATTTGTTTGTTCTTTATTTGTATGAACGGATGAGCTAAGGAGATTTTTCACTGCGTGAAAAAGCAATCGTTGATCACGGCGCTGTTTTCACATCAGTGAAAACGCTCCTTCGCTCACATGTACAATAAATAATAATTGTATAAATACAATGTAGCTTCCTTATCTCATTTACTCCTTAGCTCTGTGTAAAAGCTATTGCTGTGTTAGTGATGCAGGAACAAGCAGAACATTCTTCAATCCCTATTATAGAACTTAAGTTATATTAGTCGAACAGAATGATTATTCTAAAATACGCTGCGTGAAATCCCCCACAATTGTCCTGAGCTCGCAAAAATTGAAGCAGATAATTTAATGAACAGGGACTAAACAAACCAGTCTCCCATTTCATTTTTTCTTTTTGTTGAGTTTCTCCTTCGCCTCTTCCGCGTTTTGGATAGCCCGGAACTTCACAATTTGTCTGACCAATTTTAAAGGCAACGGCTCATCCAGCGGGAACTGCACCGAACCCTTTCCTGATTTGTAAACAGACAACTCTTTTTTAAATGCCTCATGTCCTGTAGGTGCGGCATAAAACCCGATATGATTTTTATAGCCACCAAAAAAAACCAGGTTGCCTTTATACACAAAAGCAGGAATTGCGTATTTGATGGCTTCCTCCGCAGCTGCCGGAGCGGCTTTTTTAATGGTCGCACGCAGCTGTTGCAGTTTTTGCTGTACGTCTTTTGGAAAATCCGCAATGTACTCGTCAATGTTGTTGGCAATCTTAGCTTTTTTTTGCATAGCCTTGTTTTATGGTGAATACTACAGCAAATCTACTTTCTTCCGATAAATAAAACCTGGTGCGAACACGACAATAACGGGGGCAGATGCGACGGACATTATAAATACCCCAGGCACATTCATCCACCCAAACACCACACTCCTGTACTAATTCTTGCCGTATTAAAAAGATTGGTTTGTTTTGTAGTTTATTACCATTTTGAAAAACGAATTCCCCATATCGCTTTACTGGAAATGCCAGTTCATCTTTTGGTCGGCTGTAGCACT
>CAZGSG010000340.1:0-6383 GCA_964528095.1 uncultured Terrimonas sp. | reverse complement strand
GCTGAAGGAGAAACAGACGCAGAAATGGGACGCAATAAAGCATTGCAATTTTTGGATAAACTCAAAGGGGTTGGATTTGCCGAGCCTAACCCGTCACCCATGTTTCCTAATCCACCGGGCTTATTACGATTGGAACCCCACTCAGAAGGATTGCGGGAACGTATTTGGTGGGGAGCTGCTTCTAATGCTACAGCTATTTGGGCGGCCGAAAATGGAATGCACCTGCAAAGTTCTACCTTGAAATTCGACGAAAGCGGTAAGCCTTTCCATGTACAACAAGCAGAACAGATCAGGTTGTACAAAGAAGCATGGAAAAAAGCAGGACATCAGCGAGAGGCAAGGGTTTCAGTAAGCCGGTCTATTTTTCCATTGGTAAATGATCAGGACAGATATTTCTTTGGGCAGGAAACCAATAAAGCCGATCAAATCGGTAATATTGAAAAAGACAAACGCGCCATTTTCGGAAGAAGCTATGCCGGAGAACCGGATCAGCTCATCAGGGAGTTGGCTCAGGACGAAGCTATCCAGGAAGCGGATACGCTGCTGCTGACGATCCCCAATACGTTGGGAGTTGAATACAATGTACACATCCTGTCTTCTTTTTTGAAGCATGTTGCACCCGGATTAGGTTGGCGTTAAATATTAGTCCGGCTAACATGATTTTTTGAAAGAGATCTGGTAGCATTACTGTGAGCTTTTACTGGCGTTTTAATTACTCATTTTCCAGATACCACTCAAAGAACCTGAAAGTTTCTGCTCTTGGGTATAACTCGTCCTGCCCAGGTCGGTTATTTTCAAGACTCCGGGCATTAGGAATTGCTTTTTCTCTGAGTAAGGTTTTATAGGTCTTGTACAATCTGGAGTTTTTGAGAAATTTCTCGCTTTTATCATAATTGGGTATTCGACCATTTGCTCTTAATTGCGTCGAAACTTCATTGCAGTTTGAAAATAACCTGCCAGTGTGCAAAAAATGAAGTAACAACCACAATTCGAAGCATGGATTGTTTTCAAGCACAATTACACCTACTGATTCCGCAACAGACTTGTCTCCTGCATATTCTTTTTGTTGTTTGTCTTGAATGATCTTGTCCAGGTCAATTAGAGCATAGATTCGTTCATAGTTGCCAGTTAGTGAAATAGCTCTTTCAAGACCTTCTTTATAATTACCGATTTTCCGGGGGTAGTCGGGAAAAATATAGAGATTGGCTGGTCTGTCTGTATCTCGAACATCCGAAAAATATAATCGCTCAGTTTGACCATCACCTACGATCGCTACGGTACTTCTTTGCGGTTGTTTTTTGGAAACTCTTGCCATAGATAATTATTCCTCTGTTAAGTATGGTGAACCAAGATTTGGTTTTGCCCCAAGTTTACCTGATTTATAGGCATTAATAATGCTTGCATCCTTTCTTAAGATTGAGCTATCGAAATCTGAAGCGGAGTAAAGATTTACAGAGCCGTCTTTGTTTTTTTCACTAAACCATAATGCATCCCTTCGCATAAAATCTTGATTTTCCATCAACGATACATTATGGGTTGTAACTAGTAACTGAGAGTTTTTTGCATTCAAAAGGAAAACTTGCAAAAAGTGTTTCATTAAATCCGGATGAAGTGAAGTTTCCAATTCATCAATACAAAGCATCCTGGATTCATGAGTGAGCTCAAATAAAGGTCCGCCCAATCCAAAATAGCGCTTAGTTCCACTGCTTTCCCATAAAATAGAAAGAGGGTAGCTTTTGTCTTCAGAAACGGTGTGTATAAAATCAATTTTTCGCTGAAGTGATCCTCCTCCATAGAATTTCCCGGTTGAGAAATCCGATGCAGCTTTTATATCAGAATTCAAAGAAAGACTTCCCTTCGTATTGAATCTGTCCATAAAATCAGGAGGAGAATTTTCATCTATTGGAACGTTGATCAAATTATTAGAATCAGAAACGTTGACTTCTGAAATTTGATAATCGGCTTTATTTAAAAAAGTATTGATCCATTTATTGATAAGCGGATTTTGATCTATTAGCGATACAGTAAGATTCGTCAAATTATGAGTTGAGGTAATCATTCCCAACAAAAAGTTATTGAACCACTTACTTAAGACTTCTAGCTCAGGGATGTCAACATTCGTTTTGGCATATGCTCCAATAACAGTATTGTTATGAAGTGTATTACTTTCCAATAAGTCTTTTTCCCGGACGGGGATCTTAATTTTACTGCCAAATTGAATTTTAGCAAGCCTCTTCTCTGTTTCTGTTGACCTCGAAAATAATTCAGTTGGCTTGACTGTTTGATAGAAAACTATCTTCTCGTTTAATATGGCTTGCTTACTAAATGTTAATTCGTAAACGTATCGAACGTTATTTACATAAAAAGACAATTCAAAATTTGATGATTGTTGATGCGCGGCCTCCCTGAAAAGAAACGGTTCAAAGTCGAGTTCAATGGTTTTATCAGAAATTGGTTTAAGAAGCAGTTTTCTTAAAAAATCAAAAGCTTTAAGAATGGTGGTTTTGCCAGAAGCATTGGCTCCGTATATGTAAGCCAATTTCAGTAATTTCTTACCATCTGGCATCTTCACTTCGTATGCGTCATCAATGTTTTCAGCAACTTCAAAGTTGATCTCAACCTCATTATTGATAGGCCCAAAGTTTTTTATTTTAAGATAATGAATCATTATTTTCCGTGTTTTTGCGGGTTATTTGCAAATTTTGCATAAATATACGGTATTTTCAGGTTATTGTAAAGGAAAGAGAAGCCCGGTTATATGGAAGGTATAAGTCGCTGTCTGCTATAATTTTAAAGAGATGTCGTCTTGTTGTTTTTGGTAGTTTGTTCTTGAATTGACAACAATAGACTTGCCAAAGGTGCACTTACATTGCCAGGTACTTACTGCTTGCTAATAATATACTCAATGAATCTTTTCCCTGCTTCTTTGATTAACATTGATTGAATGGCATATAAACCTATCAGGTTTCGATGTAATTATAAAGCATGGAGATGTTTCCAAATATTCCCAATTCGCCTCTATTCCTTCCCGCTCAAAATTCCTGAGCAATAACCCATTGTGCTGGCACAGTTTTTTAACTGATCTGTATGATCGGGCTGGTTATATATTTCCCGGGCTCATCAATTGATTTCGAATTAAACTTAAAAATTGTGTTATGGAAGCATGGAAACTGAAATTGAAAGGAACCTGGAACGAAGTGAAGGGTAAAGTAAAACAACAATATGCTGATTTTACTGATAATGATTTGCTCTATGAAGAAGGCAAAGAAGATGAATTGATTGGTCGCTTACAAAAGAAAACAGGCCAAACAAAAGAGCAGGTGATAGAATGGATTGAAGGTCTGTAAACAAAACAATCATTCTAGTTTCTTTAATTCTTAAAAAGCATTGGTATGAAAAAATACATTTTTAGCCTGGCCTTATTAATTACAGCGAGTCTGATTTTCGTGGGTTGTAGTAAAGACGATGATCCTGCAGATAATGACCTCTTCGTGGGCACTTATAGGGGGAACGTAAGCTACACTAAAGAAGGTGAAAACAAATCGAGCGACAATGGAAGTATAACCGTTGTGAAAACCGGAAGTGATTATAATTTTGTTTTCTCTGATGGTATCCCGGATCTGACCGTAGTTAGATTCATAAAGGACGGCGACAATGCTGTTATATCGATCGACGAAGGTGAAGCCAAAGCGATAAGGATCACAGCCAGCAGTTTAGTGATAGGCTACGCAAAAGACGGAGCTGTCTGGACGGCCAATTGCACCAGATAAAAGAAACTCAATAATAAGAACGCCTTCAAGTCACTGGATTTGAAGGCGTTTTTTATTATTGACAATGCCTGCGTAATCCCCGCTCAATAACAGACTACAGTATCCTGGTAACAAAAAATATAATTTACAGGAACAATGAAAAAAGCTACTTTAATAATCCTTATAGCTGCGATATCCTTTTGTTTTGGCTTCGCAGTTACGTCAACCAATACAAGTGAAAATCGTAAATCAACACAAATGAAAAAAGTAACTGGCATCGGGGGCATTTTTTTCAAATGCAAAGACCCGAACAAAATGAGAGAATGGTACCATCAACATCTTGGCCTAAACACAAACGATTACGGAGCAACTTTTGAATGGTATGAAAGCGCAGACAGCACAAGGAAGGGAGTAACACAATGGAGCCCTTTTGATGAAAAAACGAAATACTTTGAGCCTTCCTCCAAAGACTTCATGATCAATTACAGGGTTGATAATTTAGTGGAACTTGTTGCACAACTTGAAAAAGAAGGGGTAACTATTGTCGGGAAAATGGAGACTTATGATTATGGGAAGTTTATTCATATAATAGATATGGAAGGGAACAAGGTTGAATTGTGGGAACCAACTGAAAGTGAGTAAAACAACATAGTTGTCACTCAATTTTATTTTACTACCATTACTTTTTCTGTAAATCGTTCACCCGTTCCAAAGGCATCGGGTATATGGATGATGTAAATGCCCGCGCTCAATCCCTGAATAGTAACCGGCGCATTTACCGGTATGATGACCTGCTGTACAATTTTGCCAGCAAGATCGGAGATATAAGCGGGCATTGGTTTGTTATTATTCGTGATGCTGATGCTGAACTGACCTTTGTTGGGGTTGGGCCAGAGCAACACAGTAACGCCATTGGCGCCTGTTCCTTTCACTGCTTTGATCAGTGTATGCACACTACGGCCATCGAGATCGGTCTGTCTTAACCGATAGTAGCTTACTCCCGCATAACTATTGGGATCAGTAAAAACATAATCAAGTTTCGTACTGCTATTGCCATCAGTCGCTTTCGAGGCTACGAACCCCATAATATGAAAGGCAGTTTCTTCCTGCCATCTTCTTTCTACTTCAAATCCTTTGTTGTTGAGCTCAGTAGCGGTTGACCAGTCGAGTTTTACTGCATTCTTGTTGATCCTGTCTGCTGTGAAACTGATGAGGGTAACGGGAAGCGCTGCAGTACTCATGCCAATACCGAACTGTCCGAATGAGGTCATGTTGTTTCTTTGAGCAAAACCATTTGCGACCATTCGTCCGGGTGCATTATCCGGTGGCAGGGTCTTGCCGGCAGGCACTTTCCAATCTGCTGCATTGCTGCTGTTTTCCCGTCTTTGCAGAATAGCGAAGGCATTGTTGGTTAAGCCGGTGAAACCATTCAGGTAGAGTAACAAACTGTAGGTTCCGCCTGTTACAACGTCTTCTGTGGTGAGTGTCCAGACTCCCGCATTATTGGTAGTAACATAAGAAGAACCATTTTCAGATACGGTTAAACCCACGTCATTGCCAGGTTTTGTGATAAAGGCTGCTGTCAAAGCAGCAATACCTGTAACCGGATTGCCTGAGAGATTGTTCATCACCAGGGGATTGGCCTGTTGGGCATTTCCTACCGGGAATGTATAACTGTTTACTGATTGAGGAACAAAAGACCTGCGCAGGGTACCATTGAACCAACTCTGTGAATAACCCAGGTTGGCCGGATCTGCTTCGATAGTATCTGTTGCGTAGGCATAAAAAGATCGGGTAGTAACAATGCCGCGTTTAAGTGTCCATTTATTGGCACGGACAGTGCTGGATAACTCCAGTCCATTGCTGTTCACTTCGAGAGCACTGAATAGGTGAGGCGAACCTATTTGCTGAATGGCATTGGCATTGAATATGAATCGCCCCGGTCCGTAAGTTCCGACAGTAGTTGAAAGATCTGTGAAGTTACCATTGCCCCAGACCCCTTCACTCACCTGTACCGTACCATTGTTCTGCAGGATACTGCCATTGGCTAATGATACATTGCCTTTGATGGTGATTACGTCTCCGTTAATTACAAACATGATACCGCCATTGTTGATGTGCAGGGCATCCTGTGCCTGGTGGGTAAGTGGTACCAGTATTATCACACAGATAAGAATCCGGAATCGGTTCATGTAAGAATATTATAACGGTGATGTATAATTGTAAAGTAAAATGCTATTTCACTTTGGCACAAATTGCATAGATCCTGACTACTCTGCTATTATCGGAAGTGTTTTGCACAACAAGGCGCCAGCGGGAACTTTCATCACCAGGTGCAGGGCCGCTGTAATTGATCTTGATATCCGTTTGTGCGCTATTGAAATCTCTATGACCACCACCACCACCGATCAATTGGGTGCCGGTAGGGCAATTGCACGCAAGAGATACCCTGCCATTACCACTGATACTTTGATCTCGAAACACATATTGAACACCCATGAGAAGATTGCCCGAGTAACGGATATCACCTGCCACGTCTAGTTTTGATTGTGGCTGGTCTTAGCTCATACCGATGGTTTGGACTGGCCAAAAAACAACTGAATGCCTTTATTCCGGAATGCAATAAAACTTTAG
>CAZGSG010000339.1:0-6385 GCA_964528095.1 uncultured Terrimonas sp. | reverse complement strand
TTTTGTTTATTGCCCTGTGCATTTCTATTTACGCCTGCCAGCCATCTGAACCACAACAATTGGGCGGTGTACCACCCGGAACGAAAACCATTCAATTCACAGATCCTACGGGACATAGTTTGATGATTGATTCTTCTTCCATTTCTTCTTTGATATTTTCCCGGAACACGATTTTCTCAACTCCACCAGGCGCACAATTCACACTTGTTTTTCCAGATAATTCAAAGATTACTCTAAATGCCGCCTCAACACTTCAAATAGTCCAGTTTAACAAAAAAGACCGAAAAGTCATCCTGTCCGGTGAAGCCTATTTTGAGGTAAACCCAAACTTCAATACACCTTTTACAGTGCAAACAGGAAATGGCACAATGACTGCGTACGGAACCTCTTTTAACATTCAGGCTTACCCGGAAGAACCACTCAAAAAAACTACACTCATAGAAGGTTCTCTGGAAATATCCAAAGATCAAAAAACTGTTTTCCTCAGACCTGGCCAACAAGTTATTTTGAACAATGATTTACCAATAAGTCATGCTAAAGTAGAAAACGATCTTGCATGGAAAGAAGGATATTACAATGTTTCAGACCTGGGAACAATGCTCCGGCAAATCGCAAGATTGCATAATGCCATCTTAACTTTAAAATCCCCAATACCTTTAATTAGTTTTGAAGGTAGAATTCCTGCAACCTCCGATTTGGAATCCATTTTAACCATACTTCGCGCAAATGGTTTAGATATTCAATACGAGAAAAATCTAAAAAAAATTGAAGTAAACGGAATTAAAGCAATTAAACACTCTTGAAAGTTAATTGCTGTAATCGCACCCAATTTTAAATCATCATTTATTCAATAATAATTTCATTATTATTCGAGTTTCCTCATTGCAGACCAATATGATCTTTTTAAGTTGGCGAAGCACAATTGTTCACCAATCAAAATGATAATAAACCTCACGGGTCTTTTACAAATAACGATTTTAAAAAATGCAATTATTAAATTTCGTAACTCCTTCTAAAATTTCATTTCTTCCTGCGAATCCTACAGGTACAATATTTCTTCAATTACAGGCATCCCTCGCTTTCCAGTGAATCATTTCTTTTCTTTTACTGACATCATGCATTTGTCCCGTTGTTCTACCCATGCTTCACTTATTACTTAACTATCAAAATAGCATAGTTAGATTTTCATTCAATAACATACCTCACATCAACAAAATCAACGTTGTCTCTAAAATTTTCGACAAAGGGTTGCGCGTGGGGGGGCCGCATGGGGCGGCCTCCTCTTCGCGGTAGCGTATGAGTGGGCGTTGAGTACAGTACTCATAGGTATTTCATCTTGGATCATTTTGTAAAACAATTTATCAGAGGCTACCATCACACTCTCCAATTTCACTTTTACATGACCCCATATTTGTACTTGTGCAGCGTGACCAGGTTGTATATCAGTTTTGTTTTCAAAAACAGCTAATGGCAGTTACGAATGATACAATTAGCGCGATATAAATAACGGCTGCAGTAAAGTCAATAATTATCATAAGAATTCTAAAACGATATGTGAAAAAAATAACAGGGGGAATGTTCAAGTCCTCGCCATCATTTTCTTTTATGTATTTCCGGTCAGATAGGTTAAGGCGATTCATACAAAGGCATGACCGAAGAAGAGGCCGAGCATTCTTCCCTGTTTACCAAAACTTACAAAGACAGAAGAAAAATCTATGGGAATACTATAAACTGAAAACACCACTTGTATTTGCAATACACGATACAGCGAGCGTTTTGTTTCAACAGACAAATTCAGAAAATCACCATGCTCATGAAAGATTATACCGAAAATTTAGCAGCAGAGCTCAGGCGTATGGGATTCGATTATCATGTACTCCGGACTACCCAGAATTTCACGGGTTCCCATACATGTTATCAATATCACATTGAATTCAAGGAACAATGTACTACTGCCCAATTGCCAGAAAACATCGGTTTTACCTTTCTGATTCAATATCCAGATGATGCCGATTTTTTTATCAATACGATCACTGTAGATTTTGTATCCAAGAACCAGGCAAAAACTGCTTATCGATCCTTTTACTTCAAAACCAAAACTGGCTTTCCTACGAAGCAACAGATGATCGAAAGGTTACTTGCCAGAAAACTCGACATGGACAAAGAGAACACCTATCAATAGGTTCCCGCAACTGAATTGGAAAATCAAACCTTCACTATGTATAATGTTTTTGAATTATTGGGCTCCTGGATCCTGTATGATGCAGAAAGTAAGAAAACCAAACCACTCACACCGGAGCAGGCTAAAATGCTCAAAGAGATCTTTCCACGCCTGTTTGACGAAGGGAAAATTCTCAATGCCCTGCAGGCCAGTATCATCAATCCCAGCAAGTTGAAAATTCCACTCAAAGGCCAGGAATTGCTTGCAGCCAAATCACCAACAGATGCCACTACCAATAAAATATAGCTTATGTATTATATAAAAAAATACGCGGATTGCTGGGCTGTGCAGGATGCGATCACCGGCGGCAGCCGAAAACTCTCCACAGAAGAAGTGGAACGTATCAAAAATGAATTCAGTGCTATCAAAGATGAAAAAGTAATTGTCATCAGCAGTGATTCCATCCGTTCACTCATCACAACCCGTGAGTACTATCAGCAGACTGCAACATCACTTTAATCATCGGTCATGATTTTATAAAACGTCTACTGCGTTAACAAAGACAGATTGCACCTGCGAGTGCACACATTGGCCGTTGTGTAAGTATCGTATCAGTTGCATTCCAGCGTGTTTTTCTGTAGCGTAATTAGAATATGGAAGCATATCGGAAAATAGAAAATTGGTTGAAGGAGCTTGGGTTTGATAACCATGCTGACATAATGGTTTCGGCTCACCAAACTGCCGATAATAACTCTGTAGCATTATGGACTCGACTCAATATTTCGTATCCGCAATCGCCGGGTGAAAACGATACAGTTTTTGTCATTTTTTTTGTAAAGGATGCTAACACATACGAGAAGGCTCATATTTCCATGGTGGCAGCCAGCTATCATTTGCATGGGCAAACGGCAAATGAAGCATTATTTGAAAAGATATATAGTTCCTCAACCGAGGGCTTGCCGACCAAAATGCAAATTATCGAGCAAATGAAGGGTATAATGAATGGCCGCCAAATGAATCAAAAATTGATAAGCACTAAAAATAACGGAAATATCAACAAAAGGCGGAAGAAGTTGAATTCAATAAAGATAATAAGTCTGGAATCCGATTTGACCAAGGTTTATTAATTGGTGTGAATTCTTGCTGAGAATGAAAATGGGAGGGATGGAACCAATAGGATACTGATTCTTATCACTCACGAGAGGGTATTGTTCTTTGCTATAAAGGCGAAGCAGCTGAGTGCGCCCGGGACTGCGCACAGCAAGATGGTGTGTTGTCTACAACAGGTCAGTTTGAGATCGTTTTCCCTATCAGTAACAAGTAGTATTCCTATGAGAAAAGGAGACAGTAAAGGAGATAAAGGCTTGCGTCAGGTGGTACGAATCCGGATTACAGAAAAGAAATACAAGGAGCTTCAGGCAATCGTGGATCAAACCAAAGATGAAACAGTCAGTGGCGCCGTCCGCAAGATTCTGATGAACCGGCCCATCCGTGTCCTGGTTCATGATCATACTACTGATTTATTGCTCGACGACCTGGCGGCCCTCAGATCGGAGATCAAAGCCATAGGTGTCAATATCAACCAAATCACCCGGTATTTCAATACTTATCCGGAAGATGCCAAAAAGCGATTTTATGCGAAAATTGGCTTACAGCAGCACCTTGCAATGGAGGCGAAAATTGATCACCTGACTGCGATGATTAGCGAATTGTGTGCAAAATGGTTGTCCGAATCAAAACAGGCAAAAGGATACAAGGGGCACTAAGTTACAACGAACGCAAAGTAACAGCGGGCAAGGCTGAGCTCATTCTTGCTTCCAGGTTTGGTGCGGAACTACATGCTATAGGTTTTTCTGAGAAGTTGGCCAGGTTTCGCATGTTGACATCACTGAACCAATACGTGAAATCCAATACTCTTCACCTGTCCCTCAACTTTTCACCCAATGATCAGCTGAACCGGGAAAAAATGCAGGCTATCGCGCAGGACTATATGAAGCAAATTGGCTTTGGCGATCAACCATTCCTGGTATACCTGCACAAAGACACTCGTCATCCACACCTGCATATTGTGACCACCAATATTCAACAAAATGGCAGACCCATCAACATGTTCCGGTTGGCTGTGCGAAAATCTGAACACGCCCGAAAAGATATAGAACAAGTGTTTCACCTGATTCCGGCAGAATCCATGCGAAATGAGCTTAGTACGCCAATACGCCCGATTGACATTGCAGCTGCACTTTATAGTCAGGAAGAAACAAAACGACAAATTTCCAATATCGTGAAGGGGGTTACTTCTCAATACCACTTTACCAATCTGGAAGAACTCAACGACATCTTGCGTGTGTACAATGTGCAAGCAGATCCCGGTCTTCCAGGTTCGCGCCAGCAACAGCATCACGGATTGGTATATCACCTGATCAATCGGCAGGGAGGGCAGGAGGGAGTAGCAATCAAAGCCAGCTCCATCGATACTAAACCAACCATGAAGTTTCTGGAACGAAAATTCACAATGGGAGTTGTATTGCGTGAGCAACATGTTGAACCCGTAAAAGAAAAGCTGACAAAATTACTTTCACAACTACCGGGTATGCCAGTAGACTTGTTCCTGCGTCTGTTGGCGAAGGCAAGGATAGATGTAACGGTATACAAAGATCAATATGGCAAAACAGCAGGGCTAAAACTGGTGGATCACAAAGCGCGTGTGAGCGTGACAACGGAAGAATTGGGAATCTCTATAAATGAACTTCAAAATTGCCTGCACCAGCCATTATCACTTCGCGTCGAAAACAAACACGCTGACCAAAAACAAGGCACTTTGAGCAACCAACAAAAAAACAGTACAACCAGCCCTGCTATTGAATTATTGGAAAACCTGCTGACAGCTCAACAAACGAGCGGAGGCATGTCTCATGGCAAACGATCCCGCAAGCGCCGCAAGAGCAAGCCCGGATAGAGCCAGTGTATTTATCTGTGTGTGAACGAAAAGTGTGTGTATGGAAACAGGAGAAAATATTCAGGCACTGCGCCGGATATTGGATTTTCTCAGGATGGGCAGCATTATGCTGTTGCTCCTGCATTTTTACTGTGTCTGCTATCCTGCCATGCAGGAGTGGAAGATCACATTCGATATCTTGGATACCATTGCCTACAATCTTTCCGTGCAATCGGTTTACTTCAGTGGTGTCTTCAGACCTAAAGTGTTTATTCTTTTACTGCTGGCGATCTCTCTTATTGGCGTTAAGGGTCGAAAGGATATCAACCAAACCTGGCAACCTATCTTACTAATGCTGGTAATCGGTTTACTGTTTTATTTTCTTTCTTACTTCCTGCTGCAGTATCCTACCTCACCACCGAACAATTGCGTGTTGTATGCCTCTTTTACCAGCATTGGCTATATATTCCTTTTGACGGCTGGCACCAAGATCAGCCGGCTCATTCAGGTAGCTGGTCACAAAGATATTTTCAACGATCTGAACGAATCCTTCCCGCAGGAAGAAAGACTACTCACGAATGAGTATTCAGTCAACTTGCCCATGGAGTATCTTTTTCAGAATAAAAAGCGAAAAGGATACATCAATCTGGTTTCAATTTTTCGAGGAACCTTCGTGTCCGGTACTCCGGGCAGTGGAAAATCGTTTTGGGTTATTCGTAATTTTCTAACGCAGTTGGCTGCCCGCAATTCCTGTTTCTGCTTCTTTCTATATGACTTCAAGTTCCCTGATCAATCCACACTACTCTATAACCATGTGCTGAAAAATGCACACCGGTATCCCAAACCTCCTAAGTTCTATGTGATCAATTTCGATGATCTCTCAAGGACTCATCGTTGCAATGTGCTGTATCCGCAAAACATGCATGCGATCACCGATGCTATGGAAAGCAGCCGGACACTCATGTTGGCGCTCAATAAAGACTGGATAAAAAAATCCGGTGATTTCTGGGTAGAGTCTGGGATCCTGTTTGTCACTGCATTGTTCTGGTTCCTGCGCAAACACCAAAACGGTAGATTTTGCACATTGCCCCACGCGCTAGAGCTCGCGATGATCGATTACCAAGAACTCTTTGCAGTGATGTCCATGGAAAAGGAAATTGAGCTTTTGATTAATCCGTTCATTTCTGCTTTTCAGCGCAATGCTACTGACCAACTTGAAGGGCAGATAGCATCGGCTAAAATATCATTAACCAAGCTAGTTTCTCCCAGTTTTTATTATGTCCCCAGTG
>CAZGSG010000338.1:0-6399 GCA_964528095.1 uncultured Terrimonas sp. | reverse complement strand
GATTATGGTTATTTCAGTCTTTATCTTCAACCAGGAAATTATAAGATCATATTAAGAGATATAGGATACAAGGTGATTTCTGTAAAGGACAGGGTTGTAGAACGGTAGAGACGCAATGCATTGCGTCTCATCGCATTTCGGGATTGTTGCCGAGACGTAAGGTATTGCGTCCCTCGCATATCGTGATTGTTGCCGAGACGCAAGGCCTTGCGTCTCTACAGGTACATTTCATCAAACCGCACCCCATACAATTCCAATTCCTTTAATACAGGCTCGTAAATTTCTTTATGTGTGGGTATATGCAGGCCGGTTAATTTGATTTTTTCATTTAGTATCAGGCGTGCGGCAATGCCCAATGGCAGGCCAACTGTTTTAGCCATTGCTGTCCGCAAATTATCTTCCCCAATAACGACCAATGAACTGACAATGGAGGATTTTTTATTGCCTGTTTCATATTCAAATTCATGCAGCATGATGATCATGTCCTTATCTCCCGGCTCAAGCGCCAGTTTTCGTTCTACGGCAAACTGCAGTATATCTGCAGCGCTACACAGCCCTTTATTGACCAGGGTAGTATCGTCAGCAAGACCCAGGAAAAGAAGTTGCCTGGTCAGGGGATCCGCAGCATGATGGTTTAATTGATTAGCCAGCCATTCAGCAGAGCCATTTTTTTTCAGGTGTTCTTTAAAAAGGGTTTGCAGGGTTTTATTATCGGTCTCATAAAGCGGTGTCTCATCAGTGAGTTTCATTTCTACCACTTTGCTCCAGCCATGCATAAAATCCGGGTGACGGAGTGTGGTGCGTAAAAAAGTTTGTGTATTCTCCAATCCATACAGTCCTGTATAACTCAATGAATCCCTGTTGGGATACCAGCCGAAATTTCCCATGCCCGGCACCATCACAGTTCTATCGCCATCAAACAATTCCTCATACACCAATTTTATTTCTTTACCATTTTCCCGGTAGTGGGCTCCTGCTTTTCCCGCCAGGATAATATTTCTTGGATTCCAGCTGATCTTATAATGCCAGGGATTATTATCGCTTTCAGGAGCTACTAATCCGCCGCAATGAGACTTGAATGAAGTGATCTGACCGCTTTTTAACTGGATCTCATCGATGATCTTCATCGCGCTCATGTGATCAATACCCGGATCAAGACCCATTTCGCATAAAAAAAGCAGGTTTTTGTCTTTAATAGCAGGTTCGAGTTTCCGTATTTCTTCATCTACATAGGAAGCAGTGAGTAAATGCCGGGAAAATTTTACACAATCCCGCGCCACAATGCTGTGCAATGCCGGGGGTAACATGGAAATCACTATCGCAGCTTCCTGGATATACACCGCCCTTTCAATTTCGTTATTTATGTCAAACGATACGGCTTTGCCGAAAGGAGAATTATTGATCTTTTGCGCAGCCAGTTTAATATCAGCATCTACTACCACCACTTCCCAGTTTTCTTTTGCTGCATGCTCCAGTAAATAATCCAATAAAACGGTGGCTGACTTGCCGGCGCCAAACACAAGGATTTTTTTCATATGGCAAATATCATGAATCAGGAAACAAAATCTACAGCGTTAAAAACATATATAAGCCGTTGGTACAATATTAGTGGTAACACCAACAAAACTATTTTTATGAAAAAATTTCTGATTATTCTCTGTATCGCGGCCTTTGCCCTGCAATCCAATGCGCAAAGTATAAGGGCAGGTCTTAAGGCAGGCGCTAATATTACCAACTTTACCGGCGGTAATTTTGAGAACGTTGATAAAAAAGCGCTGGTAGGTTTTCATGCAGGCGGTTACCTGAATTTTGCCCTGGGTGCTGTATCACTCCAGCCGGAAGTATTGGTATCTACTGCTGGTGCAAAATTTGAAGATGCCGGCGATAATATTAAGCTCACTTATATTACCGTACCGGTAATGGTGAAATTTAAATCTTCCAGCGGGTTTTATTTTGAAGCCGGTCCCCAGGTAGGATTTAAGATCAGTGAAGATATAGGTGATACACCTATCAATAATTTTGCAAAGGATCTTGATCTTTCTATTGGCGCTGGCTTAGGTTTTCAAAGCAGCATGGGATTCGGAATAGGAGCGCGGTATATTGCCGGTCTTTCCAAAGTAGGAGATTTTGATGCAGCTTCTATTGACCCTGATTTTAAGAATAGCGTAATACAGGTTGGGATATTTTACACATTCGGGGGCAAGTGATTAAGTTCAAAATGCAAAATTAAAAATTCAAAATTAGCGTTCGTTTACTGTGAAGGACTTTTTTTGAATTTTTAATTTTGCATTTGCCTACCTGGTGGCAAGTTCATCATTCAGTTGCTTACTTTCTATATGAACTATTTTATAGTTTACTCTGATACCCCTGTTTGTATCGGGGACTTTTATGGTGGATGAACCATGAGCAGCTACCCCACGGAAAATGATATTCTCTGTTTTAAGCGCTTGTTCGTTGGGGCGTACATATTGCAGTTCCACCATTACATTATCCAGCGTATATTTTGAATCATTGCTCACGGTCAATTGAAGATTACGAATGCCGCCCAATGCTACCCGCTGATAGTTGTTGGAAGATACTTCTACCTTATTATCGAATGCCGAATTACTTTTTTTAACGACTGGTTTAGTATTGTCTTCTGCAACAACAGGTGTCGTTTCATTTCTTGATGTCTTTTTTCTTTCACCTGTAGCCGTATTTGTTTCTGTACCCGGATAATACTCCGCCTGCTCTTTATCTTTTATGAATTCGGATGCATTTTTACTGATGCCTTCATTTTCCTTTTCTTTTTGCAGCACTGGTTTTTTATCGTTATCACTGCTCCTGAGATTAGCCTTTTCTTCAACGGGTTTGCGTGTTACGGGTTCGTCAATGGTATTCTCTGCTTCGGCACTCAGCTGTTTTGTTTTGTGTTCTATTGGAGTTTCTTCCAGCGGCCTGGGATCAGTATCTTCCTGTTTAAGTGCCTGTTCTGTCTCGGCAGTGATACCGGTATCCTCGTTGTTGGTCACCGCTATTGTTTGCGGAGGTAATACAGCCTGTGCTATTTGTTTTGAGGCAGAAGTATCAGCAGGGGATTTCCTGATTGCCAGGCCTGCCGCCACACCGACCATTACGAGTGCCAGTACAACGCCGGCTATTTTTAAGTTTTTTAGCCAGAAGCTTTTCCGGGCAATCTTGTGCTTGCGGTCATGTAATGTTTTTACATACATTTCCTTTATTTCATCCAGTGGCTGGGAATATTTGATCCTGGCTGTAGCCGGGTTTTCCGTGATGCTGACGGTTTGCGTTGCGGTCTGTTGTGTTGCAGAGTAGTCATATACCGGCTCCGACAGGATCTTTTCCTGGGTATATTTTTTTTCCTCAACGGGAACAAGCTGTTCTGCCTGGGCTTGTTTTGGTTTCTCTGCCACTATTTTCTTGGCCTGCCCGGGCATGGTCACAAATACTGATTTTTTGGGTCTGTAGTCGCTTACTATTTCTTCCTGTTTTATTTTGGGGAGGTATTTTTCTTCTTCTTTGGAGAATTGGGCAGTATGCTGTGCCGGCTGAGGGATTATTGCTTTTTCAAAAATTTCCTTTTTTTCTGCAATCACCGCTTCGATCTTTTCTTCTGCCGGTTTTTTATAGAACCGGTCAAATGGCTGTTCTTCCACTTCAGGGGCATAGGGTTTTAATTCCGCCACTTCACTAGGATAGCGCCAGGCCGCACTTTTTCCGTTCACCCACACAAGATCATAGGGTTTTAGTCCGTAATTCAACAGTTCGTCCAGTGAATAGGGACCACTTTCTTTGTTATTTCGCAGTAAAAGGTAACTGGCCATACGAGCAAAATTTGGTAACAGGTAAAGGAACGTAAAATTTGTGCCGTCTAGTGTAAAAGCCTTGTTATAACTACGATTTAATCAAACTATTAACTAATCCACAAACGTGGAAAACTAGGGCAAAAAACAAGATGATGGGTCAGGTTTTGAGGTTTAAAAAAGGTAAATTTGCAAGCCTTTGTAAAAGCCGGTTTTCCCGGTAAATAATCATTCAGAAACTTCACTAAAAAGGAATAGGAAAGAACACAATGGAAGACAATTTAGAACCACAGGAAACGCAGGACACGAACCGCATTATTCCTGTGAATATCGAGGAGCAGATGAAGACGGCTTACATTGACTATTCAATGTCGGTCATCGTTGGTCGCGCCCTGCCGGATGTAAGAGATGGCTTTAAGCCGGTACACCGTCGTATTTTATTTGCGATGAATGAGCTGGGCCTTGCTTCCAACAAAGCCTATAAAAAATCAGCAAGAGTAGTAGGGGAAGTGCTGGGTAAGTATCACCCGCATGGTGACTCATCGGTTTATTTTGCCATGGCTCGTCTCGCCCAGGAATGGAACATGCGGTACACGCTTGTAGATGGCCAGGGTAATTTCGGTAACCAGGATGGGGATGATCCGGCAGCAATGAGGTATACAGAGGTGAGGCTTGACCGCCTCGGCGAACATATGCTGGATGATATTGAGAAAGATACGGTTGATTTCCAACTGAACTTCGATGATTCCGAAAAAGAACCATCGATATTGCCTACACGTATTCCCCAGTTGCTTGTCAATCGAAGTAGCGGGATCGCTGTAGGGATGGCTACCAGTATGATGCCGCATAATCTCAACGAGGTGATCGATGGTTGCATTGCATATATCGATAACCGCGATATCACGATAGACGAATTAATGCAGCACGTAAAAGCTCCGGATTTCCCGACAGGTGGTATCATTTACGGAATGGAAGGCGTGAAAGCGGGCATGCATTACGGCCGTGGCCGTGTAGTGGTAAGAGGTCGTTTAACGGTAGAAACAAAAGCAAGTGGCCGTGAACAGATCATCATTACAGAAGTGCCTTACCAGGTGAACAGGGATTCGCTGACCAACCGCATAGGTGAACTGGTCAATGAAAAAGTGATCGAAGGCATATCTCACGTAAATAACGAATCAAATAACAAAGAGGGTACACGGGTGGTAATAGATCTTAAAAGAGATGCTATTGCCAATGTTATCATCAACCAGTTGTACAAGCTCACCGATCTGCAGACCTCGTATGGCATCAACAATGTGGCGATCGTTAAAGGCAGGCCGAAAACGCTTTCTTTGAAGGAACTGATTGTTGAATTCATTGAGTTTCGACATGAGGTAGTGGTAAGAAGGACCCAGTTCGAATTGCGCCAGGCTGAGAAAAGAGCGCATATCCTGGCGGGTTACCTGATCGCATTGGATCACCTGGATGAGGTCATTGCCCTGATCCGTAGTTCAGCGACACCAGACATAGCCAAAGACAACCTGATCAATGCAGGCTGGGGGCTGGATGAGGTTCAGGCAAAAGCTATCCTGGAATTACGCCTGCAGCGCCTCACCGGCATGGAAAGGGACAAGATCAAGGAAGAATTTGATGAGTTAATGAAACTGATCGCGCATTTGAAAGAAATACTTTCCAATGAAGTAATGCGCTATGATATCATTAAAAAAGAACTAATAGAAATCAAGGAAAAATATGGTGATGAAAGAAGAACAGAGATCACCTACCTCAATGATGAAGTAAAGATCAAAGACCTGATCAAGGAAGAAGATGTGGTGATCACCATATCTCATTTAGGATATATCAAACGCACACCGCTGGATGAATATCGTGCTCAGCGCAGAGGCGGTCGCGGAGTGATTGGCGGTAAAACAAGGGATGAAGATTATATCGAACATCTTTTTGTGGCCTCTACTCACCATACCATGCTTTTCTTTACCGAAAAAGGCAGGTGTTACTGGTTGAATGTATACGAGATCCCTGAAGGAGAAAAAACCGGGAAGGGACGCGCTATTCAAAACCTGGTACAATTACCACCGGATGATAAGGTAAGAGCTATCCTGGATGTAAAAGATCTGAAAGATGAGGCTTTCGTAAACTCTCACAACATTGTGCTTTGTACCAAGAAGGGTATTATAAAGAAAACGGAACTTGCTGATTTCAGTCGTCCAAGACTTACCGGCGTAAATGCTATTACCATTGTAGAAGGAGATGAGTTGCTGGAAGCGAGAATGACAGACGGGAAAAGCGAAATTATGATGGGTGTGAAAAGCGGGCAGGCCATTCGTTTCTCTGAAGAGAAAGTAAGGGCCACCGGTCGTGGTGCCATTCAGGGTGATCGTGTCGTCGGTGGCACCGGACAACCACGTCCGCGCCGCGTCGGTAGCGCTGTCGGTCGTGGATGCGCCGAAGATGACGCCCTCCATCAAATCCGTGCCGACCACCGACTTGATGACATAGCCGGTCGTGGAGACCGAGCCGACAACGAAGCGCAGGCGCATTCCGCTGCCGGTTGCAGCCGGGAGCGTGATCGCGATGCCGCCGCTGCGATCCATGAAGA
>CAZGSG010000337.1:0-6432 GCA_964528095.1 uncultured Terrimonas sp. | reverse complement strand
TAAAGCGGATCCAAAAGAACCATTCGCGGCATTGGCATTTAAGATCATGACTGACCCGTTTGTGGGACGTCTTGCATTCTTCAGGTGCTATTCTGGTCACCTTGACGCAGGTTCTTATGTGTTGAATGTAAGAAGCGGTAAGAAAGAAAGGATCAGCCGGATCATGAAGATGTTTGCAAACAAACAAAACCCGATCGATTTCATCGAAGCAGGTGATATTGGCGCGGCTGTTGGATTTAAAGAGATCAAGACAGGTGATACCTTGTGTGACCAGGACCACCCGATCACCCTGGAAAACATGTTCATTCCTGAGCCGGTAATCGCTGTTGCGATCGAACCAAAGACCCAGGCTGACGTGGATAAAATGGGTATGGCCATCGCTAAACTGGTAGAGGAAGATCCTACACTTCGCGTGAATACGGACGAAGAAACAGGACAAACCATCCTGCGTGGTATGGGTGAGTTGCACCTTGAGATCATCATCGACCGGATGAGAAGGGAATTTAAAGTAGAAGTAAACCAGGGAGCACCACAGGTTGCCTATAAAGAAGCATTCAATATTACTATTGAACACAGGGAAACACTGAAAAAACAAACGGGTGGTCGCGGTAAATTCGCCGACATCCAGTTTAGTCTCGGCCCGGTGGATGCGGAATGGAAAGCAGAGAACCCTGATAAGAATTACCAGTTTGTGAATGAAATCTTCGGAGGATCTATTCCCCGTGAATTTGTTCCGGCGATTCAAAAAGGATTTGAGCAATCCATGACAACAGGTGTACTGGCCAACTACCCGGTAGATAATATGAAGATCCGTGTATTTGACGGTAGCTTCCACGCGGTTGACTCCGATGCGATGTCATTTGAACTTTGTGCAAAACAAGGTTTCCGTGAAGCAGCAAGAAAAGCAAAACCAGTATTGCTGGAGCCGATCATGCGCGTAGAAGTGATCACTCCTGCACAGTACATGGGTGATGTAACAGGTGACCTTAACCGTCGTCGTGGTATGCTGGAAGGCATGGACACACGTGCGGGCGCGGAGGTTATCAAGGCTAAAGTACCATTGAGCGAAATGTTTGGTTATGTAACCCAGCTTCGTTCACTGAGCTCCGGCCGTGCATCATCTACGATGGAGTTCTCTCATTACAATCCGGCACCAAACAATATCGCTGAAGAAGTGGTAGCGAAGGTGAAGGGTAAGGTGAGTGCGTAAGATCGACCCGTAGAGACGCAATGCGTCTCATTATAATAGTTAAATACCCGGTCAATTGGCCGGGTATTTGATTTATAGCATTACAAGCGGTTTTTTTTGCCTTGGTAATTAAATAAATAAACCAGGGCTTGCCGGGGTAGTATATTATCCTTCATCACTCAGCAATACAACACATTATAGCTCTTGCTGATTCTCTTTTTAGAAACCGAAAGGTAAAATTGAACCATGATTGGATAAAAAGTATTAATCCAAATCAATTGAATTTCAGTAACTATGGCATTTTATTTGCTAATATTGCAGGAACTCACTCCGTTTTTAAAATCTGTATTGGAAAGATCTTTAAAGCCTTTATCGTTGAAAGACAGCCAATATTTAAGGAAAACACAATGCCAAGGTTAAGGACTCAGTAATGAGTCCTTTATCATTTATACTCCTTCCTGTCCTGGTTCGTGATTAAAAGCTCGCAGGTTTTAGCGTCAACTCCGACATATATAAGATTTAGCCCTTCCAATTATTAAACCATGAACGAAGAACCCGGAACTGTCTTCAGATCCAGTTCAACTTAATATTCCGGATATTTTTTTCCGCTATCTGCTGCTTTATTTGCTGAAGATCATTGACCTGTGAGGGAATTTTTGTTTCGTGGGTTTCTACATACATGCGGTCAAATAAGTCCTGTGCATTGGTAGCCAGGATCTTTTGCAGGATCTCGATCTCCGCGCCTTCCACATCCAGCTTCACAAGGTCTATTTTCCGTTCCTGTTGTTGCATAAAAGTCACCAGGTCGATCACTTCGATGGATGAGCCCCTGGAGGTATCTACATTGAGTTTGCCTGCAATGATGGAAGAGCCAACGGTAAAACTGGCTTCATCGCCCGTTGATTCCTTATGCGTGTAAAGCTGTATAGTGCTGTCCCTGTCCCATACTCCCTTTTGAATAAGGGTAATATTCTTTTTGCCGCCACAACGTTTGGCCAGTCGTTCAAACGCAACAGGATCCGGTTCAAAAGCGATAACAGTGGCGCCGGTAGAAGCCAGGAGCCGGCTGATATGACCCACATTTGCACCGCAATCAAGCACCAGCGATTGTTTATTCAACCTGAACAGGTCGGGGATGAGCTTGATATAACTGATCCATAACGCCCCCGCGTTCAATATTTTCCGTTTGATTAAAGCTAACCGCATAGTTGAAGATTGCTGCAAAATAAAGGATATGTAATGATATCAGGCGGTAATCGGCGGAGTTTGTTCAAGGGGATTTTTAAAAACGAAGATGGCCCCGATCAGTGAGCAGGCCACGGTGATCAGGTAAAAAAGCAGGCTCAGGATCAACGCTGTGTGTTGTTCCAGTCCTGCATATTTCGCGCCTTCAATGATCACAAATTCCCGGACACCCAGGCCGCCACCTACAGAAATCGGCAACACGGAAGCGATAGCGGCAACAAGGAAAATAAAGATATAACCAGCGGTATGGCTCTCTATATGAATCGCAAACAGGATAAAATAGACACATAAGAGGATAGAGAGTTGTACCAAAGCGCCAAGTATGAAGGTGGGCCAGAAACCAGGAAGAAAATCAGGGAAGAATTTCTTAATAATGAAATAAAAAACGGGAATGGCCAGAATGGCCCCGGTGACCAATGCGGCTGTAAATGCTTTTTCCTTTAATACAAAACCGCTATATATTGCCACAATGATCCCTAAAGAAAGTAAACCGCTGAAACGATCAAGCAATACCGCCGCGGTCGTTTTCTTATAAGGTACAGTGTACCGTTTGGAAAGCAGGATCACTTTATAAGCATCGCCGGTGATGGCGCCAGGGAGGAACAGGTTGTAGAACATGCCCAGCCAGTATAATTTTATATTCTGCCACTCGGGCAGGCGGATACCAATATTAATGAAATAGATATTCAGCCGTTTTGAGCCTATTACCTTGGACGCCATGTAAATGAAAAAAGCCGCCAGCAGCCAGTACCAGTTTGCATCCCTGGAGGCGGTCATCACTTCTTTGAGATTGATCTTTGTGAAAACATACCAGAGACACAGTACCGTGATCAGTATTTTGACCAGCAGTTTGATGAATTTGCCTGTTTTTGAGCCTTTTACCGGTATATCCTCCATTGGGGTGCGTACTTTGCTGCAAGTTAGCTTTGAATTCAAAATTCAAAAGGCAAAATTCAAAAATAGACCCCAAAACAAGGATTTGCTTTAGGTTTTTGAAGTGCCTTTCTTACACATTGCCCTTAGTTTGCACCATATTGCTGACCTGAAACAAAATGGCTAAACCCAAAGCAAAACCTCCAGATTCGGCAACAGGCACCGATTTTTAGGGTCTATTTTTTAATTTTGACTTTTTAATTTTGACTTTTTTAGGTGTTTGACAAAAAAGTTCAATAATTCTTTGCCCGTTTACATCTGTCCCCCTACCTTTGCACTCCCAAAAGAAAATTGGGATTTTACACAATGTCTCAGCGAATCAGAATAAAATTGCAGTCTTACGATCACAACCTGGTTGATAAATCAGCTGAAAAGATCGTTAAAACAGTTCGCAGCACAGGTGCTGTGGTAACGGGTCCAATTCCGCTTCCTACGCGTACCAAGATATTTACGGTGTTGCGTTCTCCGCACGTAAACAAGAAGAGCCGTGAACAGTTCCAGTTAGCTACGCATAAGCGTTTGCTGGACATTTACACTTCTTCAAGTCGTACAGTAGATGCACTGAGCAAACTGGATTTGCCCAGTGGTGTAGAAGTTGAGATCAAGGCATAACTTGTTCACCAGCCGAAGCTTTAGCGCAGGCTGGCCTAACCAGAAAAATTTTGGCAGGCGGCGCGAAGCACTTAGTTCTTATAAAATATTGCTATCTCTCAATTTGTTTATCCGCCGAAGCTTTAGCGTAGGTGGAT
The DNA here is from genome assembly GCA_964528095.1 of uncultured Terrimonas sp. GTDB lineage: Bacteria > Bacteroidota > Bacteroidia > Chitinophagales > Chitinophagaceae > CAZGSG01. The sequence continues at coordinate 2,316 of CAZGSG010000337.1, read as the reverse complement.
CCGCTGAAACTTTAGTATAGAAGACCCGTCTTCGCTAAAGCTACGACGGACGAAGAAAAGAGCTCTGGCCCATTAACATAAAACAAGCCATTCAGGGTTTGTTTACTGCCGGTACTTCCCCATAAAGGAAAAGGTCGGTGGCAAACGGGGATTGAATCCGCAATAGCATTAGCTAGGGCAGGATGTCCCAATAATCCTGGAGGTACAAACAGTACAAAAATGAAAGGTATTATTGGAAAAAAGATTGGGATGACCAGCATCTTCGATCCCTCAGGTAAGCAGACTGCCTGTACGATCATTGAGGCAGGTCCCTGTGTTGTAACGCAGGTTAAGACAAATGATTCAGACGGTTACAATGCACTTTCGCTCTCTTTCGGCGACAAGAAAGAAAAACACTCCACTAAATCTGAGACCAATCACTTCGCAAAGGCTCAGACTTCTCCAAAGAAGTTTACAAAAGAATTCCGCGACTATTCCATCGAAAAAAATATTGGTGAAACCATTACTGTTGACATTTTCGCTGAAGGCGATAAAGTTGAAGTAGTAGGTACAACCAAGGGTAAAGGTTTCCAGGGTGTTGTAAAACGCCACGGTTTCCATGGTGTTGGACAGCAGTCTCACGGTCAGCATGACCGTCAGAGAGCCCCAGGTTCATTGGGAAACTCATCTGACGCGGCCCGCGTAATGAAGGGTATGAAGATGGCTGGCCGTATGGGTAACGATCGCGTGAAAATGAAAGGCCTGAAAGTGGTAAAGATCTTCGCAGATAAAAACTACATCTTATTGAGCGGTTCTGTACCAGGTCATAACGGTTCAATCGTTTTGATTCAGAAATAAGAAACCTGTAAGGTTTAGAAGTGAACGATCAAATGAAATGATAATACAAAACCGGATAGGTTTTGGGATAAAAAATCAAGAAAATGCAAGTTGAAGTTTTAAATACAAAAGGAAAGAAAACAGGCAGAACAGTGGAGCTTCCCGAACTGATCTTCGGTGTGGAACCAAATGATCACGTGATTTACCTGGCAGTAAAACAATACCTCGCAGCTCAGCGCCAGGGTACACACAAAGTGAAGACCCGTGCTGAAGTACAGGGTGCAAGCCGCAAACTTCACCGTCAAAAAGGTACTGGTGGTAGCCGTAAGGGTAATATCCGTAACCCTTTATACAAGGGTGGTGGTACTATCTTCGGACCAAAGCCGCATAGTTATGATATCAAGTTGAACCGTAACGTAAAGGCGCTGGCTAAGTTCTCTGCTCTTTCTTATAAAGTAAAAGAAAACAACCTGTTCGTAGTAGAAGATATTACTATGGACAAACCACAGACAAAAGAATTCTCAACAATTCTGAAGAATCTGAATGCAGGCGACAAAAAAGTATTATTCCTGACTACAGAAGTGAATGACGCGAATGATAACCTGTTTCTTTCTTACAGGAATCTTCCAAATGTATTGGGATACCAGTTCAACAATATGAACACGTACGATATCATCAACTCTAACGTGATCTTATTGACAGAAGCTGCAGTTAACCAGATCAACGAAGACCTGAAAGAAGCATAATAAAGAATTGAATGAACGCGGGGCCCGGCTCCGATAAATAAATAAAAGATGAAACTTTCTGAAATATTGATAAAACCCATTTTGACTGAAAAGGCAAACGCGCAGCAGGAAAAACTGCGTCGCTATGCATTCAAAGTGGCTAAGAAAGCAAACAAACTGGAGATCAAAAAAGCAGTAGAAAGCTTTTATGGTGTGACCGTTACTAACGTAAACACTTCTGTATCTCCCGGAAAGAACAAGAGCCGCTTTACAAAAGCCGGTGTAATATCAGGCCGTAAGCCTGGTTACAAAAAAGCTTATGTAACAGTAGCTGAAGGTGAGGCGATCGATATGTATTCGAATATCTAAATAGTTCAGCGTTTGAAGTTCGGTGTTCGTTAATCGAAAGTACTTTAGAGAATTTCCAGATAACGAACGACGAACCAGGAACAAGAAACTAAAAACTAATAATGGCATGCAACCGCCGCGAAGTGTTGAAATTTTGACTTTTTAATTTGATTTTTCAAAATGGCATTAAGAAAATTTAAACCAGTTACAGCAGGGACCCGTTGGAGAATTGGTAACGCTTACGCGGAGGTTACTACCAACGAACCAGAACAAAGCCTGCTGGAGCCAAAGAAAAGAACCGGTGGCCGTAACTCTTCTGGTCATTTAACCATGCGCTACAAAATCGGTGGGCACAAGCAGAAATACCGTATCATCGGTTCCAAACGCAATCAGAAAGGTGCTGCAACCGTCGTAGCTAATGAATATA
>CAZGSG010000336.1:0-6439 GCA_964528095.1 uncultured Terrimonas sp. | reverse complement strand
TACGATGTTTTTTTATACAGGTATTGAAAACTAAGAATGATGATACGCAGTGATGGATAAAGCCTGTTCATTGCCCTGACAAGATCCTGCTGCATAGGCAAACAAACGGTATCGGCCTCAGAAGCGGGGAATCCCGGCGTAAGGATCACCAATATTGATTCTTTATTGTTCATCCAGGTCTATGATCTTATTACAATAAGAGAGACTTCGTTTGTCATGGGTGATCATCAGCACAATCTTTCCGCTTGCAGCCAGTTGCCGGAAGTGTTGTAACAATGTGATCTCCGAAGCCTCATCCAGTTCATTAAAAGGTTCATCCAGTAAAAAAATCTCCGATTCTTTATAAAGCCCTCTTGCGATTGCTATCCGTTGTTGCTGTCCTCCGCTGATATTTTTTCCGTTCTCACTGATCATCTTATTATGCCCTTCCGGGAACTGTAGCAGCAGGCCGGCAAGGCCAGAGACCTGCAGTGCTGTTGCCAGCCGTTCTTTATCTGGCTCAGCTTCCTCGAGGGTGATATTTTTCAAAACAGTATCGTTGATAAGAAAAGATTGCTGCCTGATATAAGATATGTCCTGCCAGTGCATTTTCAGGCCAAGCGCATTCACCGACACATCATTGATCTGTATTTGCCCCGATACAGGTTCCAGAAAACCCAGCAGAAGATTGAATAAAGTCGTTTTACCTCTTCCTGACCTACCACTTATACCTACGAAATCACCTTTGGCGATATGAAAATTTATCTGCCTGAACACAGGGCTGTCCGCATAATCAAAACAGAGATTGCAAAATGCTATCGACCTGACAGGCTGCCTGTTCTTTTTTTCTATATTGATGCGGGCGATAGCATGTTCTTTTATCAACTCATCTAATAAACCGGTATAAGCTTTCATTTGTCCGCTTACATTGATCAGCTTCACAATACCGGGAATTATTTTATATGCGGCTGCTATAAAGGCGCCTACCGTTAGTAACGCATTTTTATCGTTGCCTGACCATTGCGCAAGCAGTATAAGTACAAAAAGCCCCAACACTGCAAACGCTTCAATAATACGTCCCGGTATAGCCTGTATAGCAAGTGAATCAAAGAGGTGTACACTGAACTTCTTTCGATGGTCCAGGAATCGTTTCATAAAAAAATTATTCCTGTTGTAAATATTCGCCTCCACATATCCTTTTAATGCATCAAGCAGGTATTGAAATGACCGTTCATTACCCGATCTGATACCAGCCCTCGCGGCATTGAGTTTCTTTTTGACAAGGTAAAAGACAATGGCCACCGGAGGTAGCAGGATCAACAGAAGCAACAAAAATAATTTTGCATTAAACAGGATGATTACGGAAACCGTAATAAGCACCAGGAAACTTTGCGTGATCAACTGCTGTATGCCGGAAAGCAGGTATTGACAGAATTCAAAAGGTTGGAAAGCAATCTTTCTGATCTGGATCGAAGAGTCCACCGCCGTATATTCGCTGAAAGGAGCTTGCTGATAATAAGATAAATTCAGGGCTGACAGACGAACGGCCACATTACCGGAGAACCGGAACTGGCGCCTGGCGATCAAAATAGCTACACTATTCTTTACAACAAACAAAAGAAAAAATAGGGCGATCCATGTAACGGCATCCCTGCCTGTCAGCCAGTATGATAAGACACCCGTTTCATTAGGTTGAACATAATACTGAACGATGGCCAGTAAAAAAGCAAGTGCAAAAATATCTGCAATGTTGATGAAGATATCCAGGAAAGTCAAAACAAGAAATTGTTTTTTTTCCGTTTTATCCAATACTTTCCAGGTATTTATAAAAATATTCATGTCTTGCCTGTCACACGCAAAATGCTGCGATAAATGATCCTGACCTCCAATGCCAGTGACCAATGCCTGATATAAAAGATATCATTCCTTACCCTCTCCCTGATATCATTTAGTTCCGTAACCGGTCCCACATAGCCCATTACCTGTGCAAGCCCCGTGATGCCTGGTTTTACTACATGCCTGGCATTATAGTTCTCCACCATATTAGTAAACCTCCGGTTATCGGAAATCATATGCGGACGAGGACCAATGATCGACATATCTCCCCACCATACATTAAGTATTTGCGGCAATTCATCCAGGTGATATTTTCTCAGGAAAAGACCGGTACGGGTAATCCGATCATCGTTCTCCACCGCAGGGTGCAGGTCGGCATCCTGGTTGAGCTTCATTGTTCTGAATTTTATACAGGTAAATACGCGTCCATTTTTTTTATTTCTTTTCTGAAGAAAGAATATGGGACCTTTCGAACCCGATTTGATCCATAAAGCAATAAATGGAAACAAGACGATGAAAGGGAACAGGAGCAATGTAGAAAAAACAAGATCGAATACTCGCTTGAAAAAACGGATCGTTCTTTTTTGAAGGGGAGAGTCCATGGCTGCAAGTATGCCAATTGTAAATTGATCTGCTGGAACATAATCCATCAGATCGGCCTGCTCTGTTTTATTCAATACCTTTTTTTCGGATATACTTCTTACCGCTGAATTTTTCATCCCTGAATTTTATCCCTGTTGAGATAAATACGGATCAATGATTAAGAGGTTGCTTAAAGTCAGAAGAGATCTTTTATAATCCCCAGGTGGATACCTTTGCTGAGTAATGGAAGTTTGCCATAACCTATTCCTGAAACAGGCAGTTTAAAATACGGTTCTACCCGGAGAGCCGTAGTCTTCCCTATCTTCCGGGTATAACCTGCCGATAACTGGATTACAGAGAACAGATTTTTAGATTGGTTCTTATATGTTTTTTCGTGATTGGCCTGCGTTCCGGTGTTCCCATAATAATAGAGGTAATCATAATGTTCGCTCTTCATGATATAGGACGAGATGCCGGCTGCAGCAAACCAGGATGAATGCGCCCGCTCAGAGAAATTATATTGTACCGCGAGTGGCAATTCAAACATCTTACAATCGCCGGATACTTCTGTGATCTTTGAGTTCGCAGGCATATAAACGCCGGATGTATTGAAATACCGGCCTTCTGTGTAATAGTATTTTTTTTCTATAAGAAGTCCGGCTTCCACGCTCCATTTCTTATTGACCCGGTAACCCAGCAACCCGCCATAATGATGACCGGCTTTTTCAATTTTTTGTAACCTAACGCTACTAGCATCAAGCCCCCCGGTAAGAACAGCATAGAACTTCTTACTACTTTTTCTTTCCCCTGTCTTTTGGAGTTGAGTATCCTTTGTTTTTTCTTCCATCGGCGGATGATCCTCGCGTATATCATTTACTTCCGTGCTACCATTATTAACAGTTTTTACAGCAACACCTGTAGAGACCGGTATTGCTGTTGAAGCAATTTCCACGTTAACAGGAGAAACAATTGCAGGGGTCTCCTTCGTTGCATCCTTTATAGTCGTTGTGTGCAAAAGAGTTTCTTCATCAGTTGCCGTCTCTTTATCAGTAGGCAGCAGACTGTAAGCAGCAGGCGGGCGAAAAGCTGAAACAGGAGGATAAATAACAGTATTTGCCTGCAGATCGTCACTGCGCATAGTTTTATCAGGCGAGAAAGAGATAGTGCCGACCCCGGTATTTATTGCCGTATCATGATCAACGGTGGCAGGCAATCTGTTCTTTATAGAAGGGCCAACCATCAGGGTTTGTTCTGTTTTATTACCAGTATGTACAGAACTTCTGGTAAAAGGCTTGTTACATACCAGTACGGGCATGATACAGATCAGCCATACCAGGTGTTTGTTACCTCGCTTTGCTTCTATTGGTTCTTCCCCTGCTTTATTATCCAGCGCGGCAGCTATTTTAGCCCAGTCCGCGCCCCTTTCATGCAAATGATAGTGCTCGGCCGCGCTGCGGAATAAATCATCCATATCGTCGTTCACATATTGCATATTACTACCTGCTGCTCACTTGTCTTTATAATTTTCTGAAGAATGACCCTCGCCTTTGACAGATTCGACTTGGAAGTACCCACGGTAATGCCCAGCTGGTTAGCAATCTCCTGGTGAGTGAATCCGTCGATCACATATAAGTTAAATACGGTTCTATAGCCGGGGGGCAGTTTCCTGATCTCCTTGACCAGTTCCTGGTAGAGTATTTTCTGATCGGATGACTGGCTTTTGTCTTCATACGACCAGATATTTTCAGAGATGTCTCCTATTTCGGGCAGGAAATTATTTTTTCTCAAGTGATCGATTGCCGTATTGATCATGATTGTGCGCATCCATCCCATCAGCATCATTTCCAGGTGTTCGGTCTGCTTCGGCTCAAATTTATACAGGTTTCGGAAGATTTTCACAAAGCCGTCATTCACAATGTCTACTGCCTTATCATAGTGATGAATATAACGAAAAACGGTTTTTAGGCAGTAGCCGTAGTACTTTTCATAAAGAATTTTTTGTTCTCTATGATCGTTTCGCACGCAATTATATATAATGTCCAGCAGGTTTCCCAAAACACATAAGGGGTTATGCAGACAAAACGGATTATTTGGGAAAGGGTTGCCTCCTTAAATTGCTATTTTAAATAAAACAGCAATGTATTTTACCAAAGCTTGTTATATCGATGACGTTTCCAACCTATACCAATTCACCTGGTTTGAAAATTATAAAAATTCATTAGCACATCATATCGCTAATTTTCATGCCGTATTTGATGAAACAAGGCCGATTAAAGAGAAAAGTTTCCTCACACCAGGCTGCCGTTTTCTCAAGGTATTTTAATTGGAAAGACGATCTCAAATCCTTGAGCCTTATCAATCGTCAAATGATGCGGGTGCATACGTTTTTTATCGCGCTGATCTTATTACTAATGGGACTACTTTGTCTTACCTGTTCGAAAGACCTGTTGAATACAAGATTGGCAGGCAGCTACTATTAGGAATGTTTGTATTCTGGTTTATCCGGTTAATTATTCAGTTTTTTGGATACGCCGCAGAACACTGGAAGGGAAAAAGATTTGAAAGCTGGGTCCATGTACTGTTCTCCTTATTTTGGATATATATGTGCGCTGTATTTTTAATCGGCTATTCATATAAGATGAATGGCTAAAAGGCTGTTCAAAAAGTTTTTTCATCAGCAGAAGGCCCATAAACAGACGGCACGGCAATATCATTCAGTCGCATATACACAGTCAATTGTCCCCGGTGGTGCACCCAGTGATTGAGGGTAGAACCAACACTTTCCAGCTTTGTTGTACTAAAAAGTTCCACCCCGTTATTTTTAAGATAAAACTTTTCTTTGCCGAGTATTTCATCCTCCGCTTTCATGAGTGCGTTTTCAGCACCTTTTAAATTCTCTTCATAATGTGCCAGCAATACAGGGGCTGTGCTTAATTCAAAATGCCTGTAAGTAGAAAAATCGATTACCGCATCTTCTATGATCGCTGTGATCCACCTGGGTATCTCCGCTACCAGCAATGTCAGGTAACCCATGTTCATCGATTTTTCATGAGGTTTAAAATCATACAAAGTTTCATTGATCCTTTCCAGGCATTTCCTTGTAGCCAGGGATTCCGCGTTTAGCTCGCGGAGAAAATACTGCGTTAATGTATTGGACATGGCAATGGTTTTCAAAAATCAAGTAAATACTGTGCCAATTAATGACTGGATATGCGACCTTCCCGGTTTTAAAGCCCGGTGAATGACTGACACAGGTTTGAAAATCCTTCTTTAGCGCTTCGTGTGCCTGATATCAGTAAGCAGATAACTCCCTCGTAAATTGATCATTTATGCACTACACATATCCAATACAAACCCATGTTGATCAATTATTCTTCTTCCAGGATTGTGAATAAGATCTTATTGCCTATGCGGGCTTTCATGGTACAGCTTAATCCGTAATTCCCAATAATGCCCAGTTCTACATAGCCCGGTCTACTGCGGTAAAAAGCCACATTTCCAATGAGTTCATACGGTGTTCCTGAATCCGAGAGATTTTTATTTTGGCCTTTGGGCTACATGAGGTATTTCCTGTTATCAACGACATAAAAAATATCTCTTTAAACATCTCTTCATGTTTCCGATATTCTGCTTCTTTTTCATATCTTGTCAGACAAAAGGTTTGTTTCTGGGATTCTTTTTGTGCTGAATTTATACACGAAGAATACCATTCCGGTAAAGGCGTCTTTTCTCCCGCAGGCCTTATTGAACCCCGGTTCATTGTTATTGATAGGCGTATTTTTTGCCCTTTTTAGCCTTAAAAACCTGTTTGGATACGCAAGTCTTAAATCACAGCATCACTTCTTTTATTCGGTAGCCTCAAGGCTATCAAAAAGAAACTTGTTTAATTACCTTTCAGGTGATTATGCGCGCTTCGTTAGTATCGATTCATCTATTCGTGTAAGGCAGATATGTAATCAGCCGATAGAATTCAGTCACTATATCCTTATCAATATACAGCAAATCGTATCGCAGGCTATTTTGATTTGTTGTACAGTGGTTG
>CAZGSG010000335.1:0-6457 GCA_964528095.1 uncultured Terrimonas sp. | reverse complement strand
CCCTTCATCAGGCTCGACGGTTGTGTTGCATGCAAAAGATAAAGCGGATATTCAGCCTTTGTACGAAACCCTGAAAAAAGAAGAACAACATTATAAAGTATACCTTAAATCAACGGTGCCCGCAATGCTTCATTATAGTGATACGGATGATGTGATGAACAGGATCGGCGATATCCTCCTGATGCCGGACTGGCCTTATGTTTTTGCTGAAAAAACACCAGGCGCAGGTTACCACGGTTTTGTAACTTCCGTAAAAGACATGCATGCGAGTTTCATTGCATGGGGCCCTGCATTTAAAAAGAACTACCGAATTCCTTCTTTTGAGAATATCCATGTATTTCCCCTTATCACAAGGATACTCGGACTTGACTATACAGAAAAAATAGACGGACGTAAAGAAGTGCTTGAAGGAATATTGAAATAAATTTCCGGGCTCACTGAAACTTCTCCTATCAACCGGTTAATTTAGCGATACCAGTTTTTATCAAATAAACCAATCATAATGTCGTTCATAAAAAGATCTGTTATTCTCCTGCCTGTTTTTTTTCTTCTTGTTCATACGACATCCTATTCACAGCAGCTTCAATCCTACCGCCCGGGTATGGTATTCCCTCCTGATTATAAACCAGGCGATACTTTAACGATCATGGCATATAACACAGAGAACTTTATTGATGCAAAAGATAATCCTTATATCAGTAATCGTATGGAAGATGCTCCAGGTAAAGAGATCGCCAATAAAGAAGCATTGCTGGCAAAAGTCCTGCAAACGGCCAACGCGGATATTGTGATGATCGAAGAATTTGAGACGATTGCTTATTTAAGAGAGATCAACCAGAAATACCAGTTGGGGTATAAATATTTTGCATCTTCCGAAAGCCAGACCTGGTACCAGAATACCATGCTCATGAGTAAAGTGCCCATTGGAGTATTCCGTAGTTATGGAGCGGTCTATTCACCCGTTGTGGGCGAAAAGGACCCCCAGGGAGTACCGCTTATTCAAACCAATATTAACGCAAGGATGTGGATCGCAGAAGTATGGCCAACTGTTGAGCAGCGGATCTATCTCTGCGGCGTTCATTTAAAAGCAGGCCGCAATAAAAGTGATACAGCTACAAGGACCGGGCAGATACAACTCCTCAAGGGTGAGTTTGCCCGCATTCTAAAAGAAGATAAAAAAGCCTGCATCCTGATGGCCGGCGATTTCAACGCTACCCCTGAAAGCGCTGAATTCAAACTACTCCTGTCGGGTAACAAAAGGAGTGGATTGATAGATCCGCTTGCAGGTACCAGGGTCTATTCTCATCCTGCTAACAATCCCCGCTGGCGGATAGACCATATGATATTCAACCGTAATCTTGCTCCGCATATCGTAAAGGGAAGCACAGGGCCCGTATATGTGCTGGCGAGGCCGGAGATGGAGATCCTGAGCGATCATCTGCCGGTAATGACACGGTTAGTGTTGAGATAATTGCCGGCCCGCCAACCCCTGCAGCTTTCATAAACGAAGACAAACAAAATCATACTGTCTAAAACAACAATAGGTTTAATTAGGGCGATCAACTCTTGTCCACCAATATCAAAAATAACCGACAGGCTTAAAAAAACAGGCTGATCACCGGTTAGCATACCAGGCAATCATTTATTTCAGTTATATTTATCACAGGTTCTGAAAATAGAATAAGATTGTCTGCCATGCCTGCTGAAGAAAAATACGAGGAATCAACCCTGCTTTCCCTGCTTGCCCAGGACAGCGAGTATGCTTTTCAACTGGTGTTTGACCGCTACCGCAATACTATTTATAAGGTGGCGATGCTCTATGTAAAATCACCGGTGATAGCGGAAGAGATCGTACAGGATGTTTTTCTTAAACTCTGGTTCCAGCGAAAAAACCTCACAGAGATCCGTTCATTGGAGTCATGGCTCTTCATTCTTACCAAAAATCTCACGATCAATTGTCTGAAGAAGATTGCGCATGAATGGACCGCCCGGGAGAAATGGGTAAAAGAAAACGAGTTTATTGCAGATGCCGCTGACCTGCGGATATTAAATGCTGAATACAAACTATTGCTTAATAAGGCTGTCGATAATTTATCTCCACAACAACAACAGATATACCGGCTGGCAAAAGAACAGGGACTTTCTTATGATGTTATTGCCCGGCAGTTAGCTATTTCCCCGCTTACTGTCAAAACGCATATGGCCCGGGCCCTGGCCTCTATCCGCCATTTTTTTCAGCAAAATGGAATAGTTCCGGTTGCGCTGATCATAGCCGGTGTCGTTCGCTATTAATTTTTTTTAATCCCGTGTACTCCGTGGCCTTCTCCCGGTTGTCTTTATAGTAACGAATGCTGTATTATTTGCTTCGGTAAATATTATTAAACCTGCTATATGCTGACCAGAGAAAATTTTATCTCCTTGCTGGAGAAATATGTTTCGGATACGATATTACCCGAAGAGCGGAGCGAACTTTTCCAGGCAATATCGTCCGGAGCTTTTGATGACCTGCTGGCCGGGCATCTTGATGAAAATCTAAAAGCCAATACGGCAGCGGGCGCTAATCTTTCTCCGCACAGATCTGCGGAAATACTCCATAAAATTCTTTCTTCCGAAAAACAAAATGCTGTATTAATACCCCTTGTTTCATGGAAAGCTAAAGTAATGCGCTGGCCGGTAGCGGCGGCAGTGATGGCCGCGCTTATTATTTCTGGCTACCTGATCAATAACCGGCAGACAAAAAAATCAACTGCTACAATAGCGCTTGCTGCTGGCATGAAACAAAACACGAATTCCACCGGGCAGCCAATGAGAATACAATTAGAAGATGGTAGCAGCATCCTTCTTCAGTCAGGCTCTTCCATTCATTATCCCGCCCATTTTTTACCTGATAAAAGAGAAGTGTTCCTGGAAGGAGAGGCATTTTTTGAAGTAAGTAAAAACGCCAAACGTCCTTTTTTTGTTTACAATAAAAATATCGTGACCCATGTGCTGGGTACCAGCTTTACCGTAAAGGCGAATCCGCAGACCGGGCACGTGGAGGTATCAGTGCGTTCGGGAAGGGTGGAAGTATATGAAAGCCGTGTTACGGAAAAGAACAGTATTGTAAAAAACAATAACGGGGTGATTCTTTTGCCTAATCAAAAAGTAGTTTATAATGAAGATGCAAAACAGTTTGTACCATCATTGGTAGAAAGTCCATTACCACTCATTACAGAAATACCCGGAAAAAAAGCGATAACAGAAACTACGGCGTTTGAAGAAACACCGCTCAAAACAGTATTGCCCATTCTTGAAAAAAGCTATGGGGTGGAGATTGTTGTGGAGAATGAAGACCTGTACAAATGTCTTTTCACCGGTGATATCAACCAGCAGGATTTATATACCAGGCTGGGCATTGTTTGCCAGGCCACCGGAGCTTCTTACGAGGTAAAAGGTACAAAGATCCTGATCAAAGGAAAAGGTTGCGCTGGCACTATATTATAAAACTAAAATGCTGATAAATATATGATTGAAAAGTAAAACGCTGATCCCTGTTGGGAAATAAAAAAGCCGGCAACGTGAAGCATTGCCAGCTATTTAAAGCCCCTTATACAGGAGCAATTTTGTCCGAACATTTTACCAAATTAACGAACAAAACCAACTAAAATTATGAAAAAAAAGCAACTAGTTGCTACAATACTGCTTGCAATGAGAATATCAATCGTACAACTTACCCTGGCCTTTATTTTCTGTGGCACCCTGTATGCTACCGAAACAGCAGGACAGGAAATACTGGACAAGAAGGTTTCCATTTCGGCCGATAACCTCGAGATAAGCAAGGTGCTTTCCAAAGTACAAAAACAAACAGGTGTAAAATTTCTGTATAGCTCTAATACCATACAGGCGGATAGAAAAATTTCTTTTCCTGCTGTAAATAAAAAGCTGGGCGAATTCATTAATGAGATCATCCGGCCATTGTCTATCGAATTTAAAGTAGTGGAAGGGCAGATCTTATTATTCCCCCTCGGCAGCAGTGGAATGGCAGATGCTGAGAGCATTCCCGTAAATCCTATAACGGGGTTACCGGTAAATTCAGTGACTGCTAATATGGTTACCGGTGTAATAACGGATGATAAAGGTGTGCCGCTGGTTGGTGCAACAGTGATGGTGAAAGCAAAAAAGAACCTGATAACGACCACCGATAATGAAGGAAGGTTCAGGCTGGATATAGGATCTGCTACAGCGGTATTAGTTGTAAGTTATACCGGTTTTGCTACACAGGAGATCAATGTAACAACCGACCAGGCCATATCGTTAAAATTACTTATAGCTGATACCAACCTGGATGCAGTCATTGTAACCGGATATACCAAACAAAGTAAAAGAGATGTTACGGGCGCTGTATCTACTATCCCGGCGGATGTAGTAGCTAAAACACCGGTTGCTGATATTGGCTCTGTACTGCAGGGACGTGTGGCCGGCGTAAGCGTAGATGCACAGGGAGGGCCTGGTAGCACAGCTGTTGTGCGCATCCGGGGGTTTGGAAGCAATGGGAATAATGATGTATTGTATGTAATAGATGGTGTGCAGATGAGAGGCGGCAGCAATCTTGTAAATCCAAATGATGTGGAAACAATTACCGTGTTAAAAGATCCATCCAACACATCACTCTATGGAGCACAGGGAGGCAATGGCGTAATAGTCATTACTACTAAAACAGGTAAACGCGGGGCTGCGCCGAAACTGGAATACAATGCCTATGGCTCCTGGGAAACACCAACCAGCTATCCCAGGAGCTTAAGTCCGCAACAGTATGCGGACGCATACTGGGGCTATTTAAAAAACTCCAATCTTGCGCTCACCAGTCCTTTCTATGGATCAGGTGCCACACCTGTATTACCTGATTATATAATTGAAAGGGCAGGCTTGCCTGTATTGGTAGCGGCAGAAGGAAGTCCTGCAGTCAATCCTTCCCTGTATAATTTATCCAACTACAGGATCTTAAAAACCGATAAACAAGGGACCGATTGGTTTCGTTCAGTCCTTGACCAGAGCTTCAGTCATAGTCACCAGTTAACCCTGAGTGGTGCTACTGATAAAAGTAATTATTCACTCGGCATAGGTTACCTGGATAATGAAGGCACTTTGCTGGGCACTTATTTTACAAGATATTCGATGAGAGTGAATACAGAGTTCCGGCCTACTCCCTGGCTCAGAGTGGGAGAGAATATCCAGTTCTCTTATACGCAGGGCGCAGGCGTAAGCAATGGTAATCATAATCCGCAGGGCCTGGTGGCTGATCTGTACCAACGTAGCACACTTATTCCCGTAAGGGATATTGCCGGTAATTATTCAGGACCTAAGGATTTTACCAGTACTACCGGGTTGCGCCCGGGTGGTAATAATCCCGTGCTTGGTCAAACAACAGCACGTGAAAATAATAAAGGATATAATGCAGGTATGATCGGGTCTGCTTTTTTAGCGATCGAGCCTATTAAAAACCTGGTTCTTGAAAGCAAAATTGGCGTACAGTTTTATCCATATAGTTATCGTTTTTTTATTGATACGTTTCCCCAAAGTGTTTTTTCCGCTACCTATAACCAGTTTACGGAAGGCGGAGGCTATAGCAGTGATATTAGATGGACCAATAAAATATCGTATGATTTTAAAATAAATAATATTCACCGGGTAAGCGCATTTGCGGCGTATGAATCAAGCAAAGCGACATCCAGGAGCAACCAGGGTACTGTAACGGACCTTCCTTATACAACGCCAGGTTACCTGAACCTGACCAATGGCGTTTTTAACCCGACGATACCTATGTCGGGTGGTAGTGGTTACGAAAATTCTATCTCTTATTTCGGGAATATTAATTATTCATTATTGGATAAATATCTTTTCAGCTTTGTTGCAAGAAGAGATGGTTCTTCCAAATTCGGCCCGCTGAACCGCTATGGAAATTTCTTTTCCTATAGTGGCGGATGGAAGATCTCGAAAGAAAAATTTATGCAGAACATAAGCTGGCTGGATGATCTTAAACTACGCGTAGCGTATGGCGAAAATGGTAATAATGCCATACCCGCTGATCTGTATCTCGACCGTTATACGCTAAGCGGTTATGTGAATTATAGCAGCTACGATTTAAATGGCACCAATAATTCAGCTTTTACCGGCGCGGGTTTGTATCTACTGGGTAATCCATATATACATTGGGAAACAAATAAAACAACCAATATCGGTTTTGATGCGGCCTTTTTCCGTAATAAGCTGACCTCTTCTTTCAGTTGGTTTAACCGGGTGACCAAAGATTTGCTGGCTGTACCACCCATTACCGGTTTGCGGGGTGACGCGCTGGCTCCTTTTGAAAACATTATGGAGTTTTCCAATAAGGGCATTGAGCTTGAACTGGGATACCATGATAATATAGGTGCTGTGGGCTTTGATATGAATTTTAATATCGCCACATACCGCAATAATG
>CAZGSG010000334.1:0-6473 GCA_964528095.1 uncultured Terrimonas sp. | reverse complement strand
TCTATCATGGATTGATGCAAACCATTTATCGTGCAGGAGTATTGCAACAAACTTCTTTTGCGAAACTCGATTACTACCAGGGGCTCACCTTGCACGGAGTGATCAATGCACTGGTGCTTACTACTTTTTTTGCAGTAGCATTCGGTCACGTGACCATCAGTTTTTATTTTAAAAAAGAGACCAATAAGCCATTGATGTGGCTGAGTTTCTGGCTAATGCTTAGCGGTACAGTTATGGCGGCCTGGGCCATGCTCGCGGGCAAAGCTTCCGTCCTTTATACTTTTTATCCACCGTTAAAAGCGCATCCCTTGTTTTACCTTGGCGCAGCATTGCTGATCGTGGGCTCCTGGATTCCCCTGTTTGACTGGGCACGGATGTACAGGCAATGGAAAAAAGAAAACCCACTGACAAAAACGCCACTTGCCGTGCTGGGCACGCTGATCAATTTCATCATCTGGTTTGTATGTACACTGGCCGTCGCATATGAAGTACTGGTATTACTCATACCCTGGTCAATGGGTTGGACCGACACTGTAAACGTAAACCTGGCGCGCACGCTATTCTGGTTCTTTGGGCACGCATTGGTTTATTTCTGGTTGCTGCCCGCCTATATCATGTTCTATACCATCTTACCCAAAGTGGCAGGAGGCAAACTCTATTCAGACCTGGCAGGAAGGATCGCTTTATTTCTTTTCCTGTTATTCTCTATCCCCGTAGGTGTACATCACCAGTATAGCGACCCTACTATCACACAGGGCGTAAAGTTTTTTCACGGATTACTCACCTACGGAGTTGCAATTCCCAGTTTTATTACTGCGTTTACTATTGCGGCTTCATTAGAATACGCGGCAAGATTGCGCGGTGCAAAAGGTTTGTTGGGGTGGATGGGAAAGCTGCCCTATTTCCGCCAGGATAAATTCCTGTTCGGCTATTTCATATGCGGATTGATCTTATTCATATTCGGCGGCGTAACTGGCATCATCAATTCATCTTATTCGCTTAATAGTGTAGTACATAATACAGCCTGGTTACCCGGGCATTTCCACATGACCGTGGCAGGACCTGTATTCCTGGGTATTGTTGGAATGAGTCTATATATCTTTTCCAAAATGAGCGGCAAGAAAATATTTCTGCCGAAACTCAATACGATCATTCCTTATTTATGGATGATCGGGATGCTGATCTTCTCTTTTGGCATGAGCTGGGGTGGTTTGAGAGGCGAGCCACGTCGCACCAATCTCGGCACCAGTTATCTTAACCCCAACAGTGAGTTATTCCGGAGTGACTGGGTACCCACTACTACCCTTGCGCTATTGGGAGGTATCATCATGTTTATTGCCGGAATGTTATTTATCCTGATATTTTTTGGCACCATGCTACAAAAAAGAACCATGCAGCCGGAATTGGAAATACCAGTCAGTGAGGCTTATCATGATGAACCGCGCGTGGCGTTGTTCGACCGGTTCAAACCCTGGATCGTTGCAATGATCATTATTTTATTGCTGGCCTATATTCCTGCTTTATTGAATGTAAATAAGAACAGCGGCCCGGGTGCACCCAGGTATAATATTGATAACCCGGTACCACAAACAAATAAAGAATAGCAATGCGCAAAAACCGGACGATACTATTGTTTTGCATCCTGGTATTCATTGTACCAGCGCTGGCATGGATGGCCCTGCAGTGCTATGAAACTGTGTACCAGGAATTGCCGGTGATAGGAAAAACTTCAGGGAATAAAGGGCATGAAGCCGATCACCAGATCAGTGATTTTAGCCTGTTGAACCAGGCAGGGGAACAAACAAGTCTTGCAAAATGGAAACACCAGATCATAGTGGTTGATTTTTTCTTTACACATTGCCCGGTGGTATGTCCACAGATGACACAAAACATGAAAAAGATACAGGAGCAGTATAGAAAAGATGCCGACATTTCCCTTGTTTCATTTTCCGTGGATCCTGAGCGGGACAGTGTAGATGTATTACAAAAATACGCGCTACGGTTTGGTATCGATCCTCGTAAATGGACTCTTTTAACGGGAGATAAAAAAACTATCTATAAACTGGCAAGGAATAGTTTCCTGCTCATAGCTACTGATGGTGATGGCGGGCCAACTGATTTTATTCATAGCGACCAGTTAGTGCTGATAGATAAACAGCAACGAATAAGAGGATATTATGATGGTATGAGTGATGGATCAGTAGACAAGTTATTAAAGGACATAAATAAATTAAAAGATGAAGACTAATCGTTTAATCGCCTTTATTTTAATCGTTGTTTTTTCGGGCAGCGCGCATGCCGGGCCGGTTGAAGAAGGCAAGAGTATTTTTACTTCCCGTTGTGCAGGGTGCCACAATGTAAAACAAGTACTGACAGGACCTGCACTGGCTGGCGTAGAACAAAGACATTCACTGGAATGGATCGTTCAATTTGTCCAGTCCTCACAAACCATGATCAAAGCGGGCGATAAGACCGCCGTGGCCCTATACCAACAGTTTAACCGGGTAAATATGCCCGATCATACAGATCTCAGTACAGCGCATATAAAGAGCATACTGGAATATGTTCAATCAGTCGCATCATCGGCTGCGGATAAAGCGCCTTTTGCCAAACCTTCTAATATCCGGCCCGCTTACCTGCCGCTTTCATTCAGCAAAGATTATCTATTGATCATCACTTATCTTTTTGCAGTGATCATACTTATTGGAACTTTATTATATGCAGTAAGTTTTAATGGCATGCGCGATCGTGGGAGATGCTGATGCGTATTTGCTGTTAGGATTTACTGGGCCGGTTTAATGCAATTTAACAGGCCGAAAGAACTGTTATGAACAGGTCATTTAGTATTATTTAATTTAAAGCTGCGTATATTTAGCGGAATGCGTGAACAGAAAAGTCTATAACCCGCATCATCCCATTATGAAGAAAATAATGAAACTTATCGGACTACTGATATTGGTAATTGTTTTATTATGCGGCTATTCGTATTTGACAGATAAGGCATACTATGAAAAATGGGCTATTGAAAAAAAACAGTTTCCTGATACCTCCATTGCCTGGGCCTCCTTTATTTGGACCAATGATACGTTGAATGGAATTTATTATGAGAAAACGAGTATGCAGATCCCCTGTAAGGTGGAAGGGCTTCCATACAATTTTACATTTCAATTTGACCTGGGAGCAGGCCTGACAGGTATTTACGAAAATAGTATCCGGTCATTATATACATCACAGCCCAATCTAAAAAACCGGATTGGCAGGATCAGGAGCCGGCTGCAGTTCTGGAATAATAAAAAAGGATTCGAGGACCTGACAATTTTATTTGGCGATTATAAAGCCAGTAACAGGATGAGTTACTATTATCCAAACTACGGTGACGAATTACCGGCAGGTAAAACCAACCTAACCGATACCTTTCATTTAGGCACGATTGGCGCTGATCTATTCCAGGGCAAGACCCTGCTTATTGATTACCCTAACAAACGGTTTGCTATTTGTGATACAGTACCTGCTTCCGTAACCTGTCGCTTTACCGATATACAGCTTGATCAATCAGGAAGGGTCCTACTTCCTCTGTATTTAAAAGGTAAAAACTTTACAGCTATGTTTGACAATGGATCGAGCCTGTTCCCTTTACTGGTGACAGATGACAAAATAGATGAATTTTCCACTCTTCCAACCACCGATACATTTAAGATCAATGCCTGGGGAAGAAAGATTGTTATGACAGGCCGAATATTAAATGATAGTTTTAATCTTGCGGGGCAGGGTTTCAACCAAACAATGGTTTATGCAGATCCCCGCCAGGATTACCGCACCGATAAATATGATGCGGTAACAGGTAATACATTATTCTGGGATAAGATGATCGTTATTGATTTTAAGAACAGGAGATTCGGGGTGCAATAAAAACAAGACAGTTTTTATATTACAATAGAATACTCTTTGTATTACGTTTTTAAAAACTACCGCATTCCAACCATTCCTGTTTCATCATTCCCCTCTCAAACTCTTTACCGGGTTCATCAGCGCCGCTTTCAATGAATGAAAACTAACTGTCGCCAATGTGATCACCAGCGCCCCTGCTCCTGTTAATGCAAACACTGTCCAGGAGATAGAATAATGATACATGTAGTTCTGCAACCAGCTATGCATAAAATACCAGGCAACCGGTATGGCAATTACCAATGAGATCAGCAAAAGCGCTACAAAATCTTTGGACAACAAACCCCATAAAGTAAATACCGAGGCCCCCAGTACTTTTCTTACCCCTATCTCTTTCACGCGTTGCTCTGCCATAAATGAAGCCATACCAAAAAGTCCAAGACAACTAATAAAGATCGCCAGCGCTGCAAAAAAACCAGCCAGTTTACCGATACGTTCTTCATTACCGAACTTACGGGCATAAGCTTCATCAGTAAATTGATAACTGTAAGGTTGCAAAGGATTGAATTGTTTAAACACTTTTTCAATAGAAGCCAATGCGGCATTTGTACTTGTGGCTGGATTTATTTTTAATAGCGCTACCTCACCAGGTCCATTGTTGAGGTAAAACACCATTGGCTTTATCGCCTGGTAGGGCGATTGTGTGACCATGTCTTTTACTACTCCTACTATGGTGTAGGGGTCACCAAACCAGCGGATCGTTTCTCCTACCGGGCTCTTTAGCCCCATGAATTTCACAGCAGCCTCATTCAACACGATTGCCGCTGAATCAGTAGCCAGTTCACTTGAAAAATTACGACCTTCTTTTAATGTCCAGCCAATGGTAGCGCCATATGATTCCGAGATCCCGGACATACTAAAATCAACTGAAATATTAGGGTCCTTACCGGTCCATTCAAAACCACTGCTGGTAGAATAGGTAGCCGTAGTAGAGCTACCTGCTTCAGCAATATGGGTAATAGCGCCAGCGGCCAGCAGTTCTTTTTTCACCGCGTCAATATGATTATGTATATCTGCACCCATTACCGGCACAGTCACCAATGCATTACGATCATAACCAATTGGACGGTCTTTGGCATGTTGGATTTGTTTAAAAACAACAATAGTACCGATGATGAGTATCACTGATACGGTGAACTGTACTACCACTAATACTTTACGGGGAAGTGCCGCTCCTTTACCTGCCTTGAATGTACCTTTCAAAACTTTTACGGGTTGAAAGGAAGAAAGATAAAGTGCAGGATAACTTCCCGCTATCAATCCTGTCAGTAAACCAAAGCCCGCCGTCAGCAACCAGAAATACGGACTACCCCACTGAATAGCCATTTGTTTGTCGGCCACATGATTAAAGAAAGGTAACAGCACTTCCACCAATCCCAGCGCCAGGATCAATGAAATGGTCACAGCAAGCAGCGACTCACTAAAAAACTGACCGATCAGCTGACTACGCAGGGAACCAATGGCTTTGCGTATACCCACTTCCTTTGCTCTTTTTTCTGCCCGTGCCGTGCTAAGATTCATAAAATTGATACAGGCCAGTAATAAAACAAAGGCTCCGATAATACCAAACATCCATACATATTGAATGCGGCCACCTGTATTCATGCCGTTTTTGAATTCGGAATGCAAATGCCAGTCCTGCATTGCCTGCAGGAACAGTGCTGGTTTTTTCTTAGCCAGATCAGCATTCACCATCTTTAATTTGGCATCCCTGATACGGGCTGATACTTTATCAAGATCAGCGTTCTCGTTCAGCTGCACATATAGTGTAAAGGCATTGGGACGCCAGGGATCCTCTGCCGTTCTGACCCAGTCGTTATGACTGAAATAAAGATCCCAGGGAGCAAGAAATGCCATATTTGCAAAGGAAGAATTATAAGGAAGGTCTTTGTATACACCCGTTACTTTTACCTGCTGTTCGTTATCGATGGTCATAAGTTGTCCGACCGGGTCAGCTGATCCAAAATAAATCGCTGCGGTAGAAGCAGATAATAATATGGATGACGGATCGTTCAACCCATCCTTTGCCCCTTTCAACATTTGCAGGGTGAAGAGTTCCGAAGCTGCAGGTTCGGCATATGCACCATTAATGGATAATTTCTTTTCACCTAATGAAAGGGTATGGCCACTTATTCCGGTGGCCATCACCACCTGTTTAAAATCACTGCCATAACTCTTCCGTAATTCAGCAGCTAATGGATAGGGCACTGCCTCCCATGTCTGGGTCTCGCCGTTGTGCGTAACATGTTGTTTCACCTGGGCAATGCGATCATAATTCTTAAACACTTTATCAAACGATAGTTCATCATAGATCCAAAGCCCGATCAGCATAGCTACAGCAACACCAACAGCCCGGCCTGCGATATTGAGACAAGAATGCACCTTGCTGCGAACGAGATTACGGAAGGGTACCTTGAAATAATTTTTAACGTTGGACATAAATTATTTGGCTCTATGATATCAGAGCGAAATAGGAACAATGAAAATGGCATAATTCTGAATCTAAATGGAACATCTGCGATTAACTG
>CAZGSG010000333.1:0-6564 GCA_964528095.1 uncultured Terrimonas sp. | reverse complement strand
CAAATACACACTTATTTAATAATAGAGGACTTCCTGAGTTTCATTTCGCCACAATTAAATACGAGTCGACGGTTACTATGAACTGCTCCTTATATTTACTGATTTTTTGCCTGCACGATATAAAGTTTACCTTTTTGCGCGGCAAAACTGGTGAGATATCCATTGACTGTTTTCTGCGATTGCAGATTTAGTCCCTGCACCGTTACAGGTATACTTGTCCGGATCCTGCAGTTACCCCCAACTACTGCGAGTATCCTGGCTTCCGATAACTGGTGTTCTTTCCACCTGATAGATACTTCGAAATTGCCACGTGCCTTTAATCCTTTTATTGATCCCTGTCTCCATATAGATGGCAGAGCCGGTAACAGGTGCAGCTCGTCAAGATGACTTTGCAATAACATTTCCGCTATACCCGCCGTTCCGCCAAAATTACCATCGATCTGGAATGGCGGATGCGCATCAAAAAAATTAGGATAGGTGCCCCCTCCTTTTGAATAATTGGTATTGCTTTGATCAACATAGTTCAGCAGTTGCCTCAGCAACAGGTATGCATGATCCCCATCGAGCAGGCGTGCCCAGAAATTGATCTTCCATGCTTTGCTCCAGCCGGTACCTTCATCGCCACGGATCTCCAGTGTTCTCCTGGCGGCAGCCGCGAATGCCGGTGTTTGCACCGGGGCGATCTGCCTGCCCGGATGAAGACCGAATAAATGCGATACATGCCGGTGACGCGGGTCTACATCTTCCCAGTCTTTATTCCATTCCTGCAGGTTTCCTTTTTTGCCAATATGCAATGGATAGAGTTTTGCTTTTTTTGCAATGAGTGAATCACGGAATGATTGATCGATGCCTAATTCACCAGCGGCTTCGATGGTATTGGTGAATAAATCCCAGATGATGGACATGTCCATCGTGGTAGCAACAGATATGCCTGCATGTTTGCCTTCCCCATATATAAAATCATTTTCCGGTGAGGTAGAAGGCGCTACTACCAGTAATCCATCTTTATCCTCTACCAGCCAGTCCATACAAAACAAGGCCGCGCCCTTCATCAATGGATAAGCTGTTTTTTCCAGGAATCTTTTATCTTTTGTAAAACTATAATGCTCCCAAAGATGCTGGCATAACCAATTGCCGCCCTGTGGCCAGTTGGCCCATTGCGGATCTCCATCACCTTTATTGCCAACAGGATTACTGGTGGCCCATATATCGGAATTATGATGCGCTACCCATCCCCGCATATTGTAAAATTCGCGGGCTGTTCCTTTACCTGTAACCGCGATATTTTTTATAAGCTCAAAAAGCGGTAAATGCATCTCGGATAAATTGGTGACTTCTGCCGGCCAGTAATTCATCTGGGTATTGATATTGATCGTATAATTGGAACTCCAGGGAGCACGTAATTCCCGGTTCCATATACCCTGCAGATTGGCGGCAGTGCCGCCGGGACGTGAACTGGAGATCAGCAGGTATCTTCCATAGTTAAAATATAATTCTTCTATGCCGGGATCATATGCGCCACCCGAGTAAGCAAGCAGGCGTTCGTCACTTGGTATTTTATCCCCTTTTTTACCGGTACTGTCCTGCAGCTGTAGCAATACCCGGTCGTATAATTTGGTATAATCGGAAACATGCCGGTCGTATAGAACGGCATATGTTTTTTTGATAGCATTGTCCAGGTAATCCCCTGCCAGCTTTCGCTCGTCTTTGCCTTCTTTATCCGGGCATTTATCAAAACCATTAAAGCTTGTAGCTGCCGATAAATATAAAATTACTTCAGTCGCGTTTTTTATATGCAGACCCACGGTATCAGCCTGTACAATCCCACCCTTATTCACTGCCTTTAGTACCAGTTCATAACGCATGCCCTTACAACCTGTTGAATCATCCCATATCACGGGTACTTTATTTTTTTTATAGTAGCTGGGATCCGCATGTGCGGGTGCTTTGCCCCGCATGATGAGCTCATTATTTCCTTTTACCAGGTGTTGATACTGTAAAATGCTACTGGTGCTCACGTCGAAGTTTAGCCTACCAGGCTTACTGGCAGTTAATCTGACCATAATTACCTGGTCGGGAGCTGATGAAAAAACAGTGCGGGTAAACATCGTTTCGCCTGACATGAATTGTGTAGTACTCACCGCGTTTTTCAGATCGAGTGCACGGGAATAAGAAGAGATCGCTGTATCCTTCAATACCTGGCGAATGACGAGATCGGCAAGCGGCATATACGATTCAGTATAGAGTCCCTGCATCTTTTTCGCGATGGGTATTGCTTTGGCATAATCTTCTTCTTTTAATAGTACATCGCGGATCTTCTGCAAATACTGCGAAGCTTCGGGATTGACACTGGCTGGGACAGGGCCTCCTGACCATAACGTACTTTCATTTAACTGGATCAGTTCTTCCTGCACTCTTCCAAAAACCATAGCGCCCAAACGGCCATTGCCTACGGGCAGGGCTTCTGTCCATGTTTTAGCAGGCTGGCTGTACCAAAGCCTGCTATTTTGCTGGGCGTTTGTACCCGACACGGTATATAAAGCGATAATCAATAAAGCAATTTTTGTTTGCATAGCCGTTTTTTATACTTGTTGATCTGACACAGATTTTAAGTTACGATCATTATAGGATAGAATCTTACTAATGATCAATATAAGACGGAAGCACGGGAAAAAAATAATCATTGTTCATGCCTGAATTGTATTCTATTTTTACGTTTCCCTTTTTTTGGCTTCTGAAATAAGGAGGCACGGAATAGGCAGCGTCGGTCTATTCCTTGCCTCCAATTCGGGTTGTCTTACATTTTACTATTTAAATGAACATTGAATATCCGGACAGTAACAAATTGCACCCTTCTTCCATGTTTCCGCGTTAAACCCGAAATAACACGCAAAAACATCAAGGCTTTGATTCCTTATTTATTCTTTGCTAAATGACAAACTCAACTTTTGCTCCGCCTGGTTTCTCACCACAATACACTCTCCTTTATGCGTCCACTTGATACCCTGGAAGATCTTTAACAGATCAGCGATCGAGCGTACATCCTGGTTGGCCAGCCTGATGATCACATCGCCTTTTTGTAAATTGTTTTTCGCGGCAATAGAACCCGCTGGCAACTCCGCCAGCAAAGCTCCGTTTTTATCATGCAGTCCCGCTGCCGATTGCTCGCCAAGCGTTTCTATATTTTTGAATTTTGCTCCCAGCCATTCTACCTGTTCCCCTTTATTTTCTCCGACCGTGGTAAGCAATGGTTTTATAACAGGCGATTCCGCTATTTTTTTTAATGCAGGAAGCGTTACACCAAACTGCATATCAAAATTATTGAAGCCTGTTTCTATTGCCGCGGATCCGGCATTCAGGTGATAGTCTCCCTTACTGGGATTGCTGAACAGCGCTTTCCCCCATTTACTGTGCTGATCCTGGCCCAGGGCCTGTGCCCTGGTCAATCCATCCTGCGATAGAAAAAAATTAGAGTCGATTTTTTTACCCCAGTTCTCCATTGATATGGGAGCATACGGTGATGTAACAATATTATGCATAAACACATCCCCGCTATTTTTCAGCCATACATGCGGATGAAAGGTATTGTTGACAAGGATATTGTTGGTCACCGTTCGATGATACCCTTCTCGTAGTTTTAATCCCCCGCTCAAACAGATATTATTATAGATCTGGTAATTGCTGCTGCCATCATCGAGATCAATATCCCATCCATGATCGCATTGAAAGCGGTTGTTGCGGATAACAATGGGATCAATCACATCGAGCAATTCGATACCGGGCCGGGCAGCTACAATGCTATCTATTTTTGGACGTTGAGGTCGCCAGAAACGATCACGACCCCATGAATTAAACGCGCCATGATCACCTGTTTCCAGCACCGTATTGAATACATCGTTGAACTCGATGATATGTCCACCCCAGCAACCATCACCGATATTGATGCCGGAGCGGGGTACTTTATAGATCGTGTTATGGCTCACTGTTATATGCGCCGCCATTTCGATCTGTATACCGGCTACCTGTTTTTCGATGGTGCCGACATTATGAATAAGATTGCCGCTGGCGATACAATATTGTGGATACTCACTGGTCTTTGCACCGGGTGTATAATCCATTTCGCTCCAGGGCACAAATAACTCATACCGGAATGCTGGCGAACGCACCGCGTTGGCATTGCCCACAAAAGCGACCGCATTACCTCCTATATCATAGATATGATTGTCCTTAACAAGGTCCTGTTTATTATAATTACTTAGAAACACCGCGTTGCCTCCTAATTCAGCAAAACGGCAATTGCTGATCCGGATATTTTCTGTTCCATCAAGCAGGATGGCGCCTCCCCGGTAAATGGTCCAGTCGCTTCGCAACAATGGTTCTTTGGTCAGCATGAAACTGCGGCTGGTCTGTGTAAAATGAATATTGCTGATCGAAATGTTTTTTACCGGCGCAGCAGGCGTACCGGTAATGCGGACAAGGTCCGTCAGTTGACTAATGGCGAAGACCGCGTTTTTCAGTATCGTGCCTTTGGGTGGATAGAGATAGATTGTTTTGGTCTTGATATCATAGAACCATTCACCCGGCGCATCCAGTTCTTCAAAAATATTTTCTACAAAGCGGTGTTTCTTATGCATGGGTGCAGGCCGGTTATTCTGCCAGCCACCTTCGTATTGCAGTTTATCATCGGCTGTCTTTCCCGTGATACGATAATGAAAACCGCCCCATTCCCCATTGTGCAGTGCATGAATATAACCACCGGCAGGATTTTTCCAGTTTCTTACTTTTTCATCGCTGATAGCATCAGCAGCGGTGCCATTAAAATTGCGGGCAGTCGCGTCATAATTAGGGTAACGGGCCATTGGCAGGCTTTTCCCGTTTATAAATAACTGGTCGGGCGATTCATCCAGTTCAAGTGATGCTTTGAGAATACCCTCTTTATACGGTTGCCATACGGGCCTGATTGTCTTCGCTCCGGAAATACTCGCTTTTTCATTGCCATATCCCCGAATGACCAATGAATTCGCATGATAAGAAGCCGCGTCGATCGCGATTGTTTTCTCCAGCTCATATACCCCAGTCCTTATTTCTATCACCACATCCTTACCTGCTTCACTGCCTGCACGGGCAATTGCAAACCCGGGTGTTTTGAAAGGCTTTGCAATCGTCCCTATATTTTTATCATTACCATTCACCGCCACATAGAATTTCACCTGCGACTTGCAATACAATACCAATTGCGAAAGAACAATTGTCAACAAATATCTTTTGATCATAGTAGCGGCTTTCGTTTAAATCCGGATGTTTTGTTTTACTGATCGGGATCAGGTAAAACAACGACATTCAACAATTAGCTAAAAATAACCCTAGTTCCTTCAAACCTGTTATCCTCCTTTGTCTTATTTTTATCCTATTTTACCCTGTTTATAAATCATGTTGCAATTTTAGTGTTAGCATACATTCATCAACGGAGCAATAATGAAACCACAGCTTTTAAAGATCTCGCTACAACCTGAACATTCATTCAGCACCAGGCATGATGTGGTACCTGTTTTTTATAATAAATGGCATTATCACCAGGAGCTGGAACTGGTGTATATCGTAAAAGGATCGGGTAGCCTGTTTATGGGATATGATATTAAACGTTTTAAAACAGGCGATCTTGTACTGGTAGGCTCAAACCTGCCGCATATGTGGGGCAGTGAAAAGAAGAGCGCCAAAAAAACAAGCAACTGCGAATCCTATGTCATTCATTTTTTACCCGAATGTATGGGTGCTGATTTTTTCCTGCTACCCGAGAATAAATATATCCTGGCGCTTTTTAAAAAAGCACAGAAGGGTGTTCATATCAAAGGGAATAGCAAAGAAACGATCTTGGTGCTGATGCAGCAATTACTCAACGCGGATGCTGCCGAAAGGATCATCCTGCTGCTCCGCATTTTAAATCATATTGCTTCCGCGAAAGACAACCAACTGATCTGCGCTGAAACATTCAATGCCAGCGTTACGCAGCAGGATAGTGACCGCCTGAACGATATTTACCAGTACCTGATGAATAATTACTGCAAACCACTACGGCTTGAAAAGATCGCGCAGATCGCCAACCTGGCCCCGAATTCTTTTTGCCGCTATTTTAAATCCAGAACACGCAAGTCCTTTTCCCGGTTCCTGATTGAATTGCGTATCAGCCATGCCTGTAAATTGCTGGTTGAAACTCAACACCCCGTTGCAGATATCTGTTATGAATCAGGCTATAACAGTTTCTCCAATTTCAATAAACATTTCCGGCTGATCATGAAAAAAACACCACTGCATTATAGGAAATATTACCAGGAGAGTATGGGTTCAAATTCAAAAGTCAAAATTAAAAATTAAAAAACAGACCCTGGTTTTTGAAATGCGTTTTTGAATTTTACATTTCTAATAATAAAAATCCAAAAGCAAAAACAACCCGCTAATATCAGTGACAATTTTTGAATTTTTAATTTTGAATTTTTAATTCCAAAGCGACTATTACGCCGTTGTTGGTGTTCCATTCAAGTGCACTAACTGGTTCAAACGACTCAC
>CAZGSG010000332.1:0-6575 GCA_964528095.1 uncultured Terrimonas sp. | reverse complement strand
AGATCATTCTGCCGATCGCTTATGATGCAACGAACTCACAAAATTACGGAGGCACCACCTTCCTTACCTGTTCCTCGCATGGTACTAACCCGCCCGATAACCAGGCGCATGGTATACCAGGTGGTGGCTGGCTAGGCAATAGAAGTACAAAGAATCTGCCACAGTCGTTTGGTGATTTTACGGGCAATGCAGACAAACGCGCTTTGTTTGGACCCGGTAATTTAGAAGTCAATGATGTATTGACCTTCAATGATGGATTGGGCGTATATAAATTCAATAATATCAGTTCAACCGGTACTATACCCCCATCACCCAATGGTGTATTGTGTAATATTGATTTCCCGCTCTTCAGGCTTGCAGAAATGTACCTTATTTATTCAGAAGCAGTATTAAGAGGTGGTACAGGTGGAAGTACTGCTACTGCGCTTCAATACATCAACCTGCTCCGCCAGAGAGGATATGGTAATAATTCCGGAAACCTCGCCGCCCTGTCACTCGCGGATATCTTAAATGAAAGACAACGCGAATTGTATTGGGAGGTGTCACGAAGAACTGACCTGATCCGCTTTGGACAATTCACTGGCGGCAACTACCTGTGGCCCTGGAAAGCAGGT
Organism: uncultured Terrimonas sp.; assembly: GCA_964528095.1. GTDB lineage: Bacteria > Bacteroidota > Bacteroidia > Chitinophagales > Chitinophagaceae > CAZGSG01. The sequence goes on along the minus strand of CAZGSG010000332.1, from coordinate 5,961 downwards.
GCAAAAAATGGTGCCGGTGTGGATGATCATTTTCAGCTATTCCCTATTCCTGCCGCTGAGATCATTGCTAATCCTAACCTGATACAAAACCCCGGCTATTAATGGTGTTTTACTTTAAAACTTATCATATGTATAAAATACTAAACCGAGCTGTATATATTATCATTGTATTAATGATGTTTGCCTCCTGTAAAAAAGAAGGTGTACAATTGAATTTACAGGATGGTGTTTTTCAGCCATCATCGTTAATCGCATCTGCCAATGCCATTACTTTAGCCAGCGCTACTGAGAACGATACGGTGCTAAGGTTTAACTGGCAGAATGCCAATTTTGGGGCATCCCCGGTTGTAACATATACCCTGCAACTGACCGTGCCTTCAGATACCAGTTCCGCAAATAAGTGGAAAAATGCCAGGAACTTTATTCCTTCAAATAAAATGCTGCGTTATGGTTTTGTGAGTAAGGACCTGAATAATTTATTAAATGGCATGGGTCTTCCTCCTGCAACACCCAATGATATTGTATTCCGTGTAAAAGCAGATGTAAACCAATATAATGGATCATCTTCCACGATTAGTTCACAATACACCAATGTACTGGTAGTAAAAATAAACTCCTATAGTCTCAACCTGTATGTGCCAGGCGAATACCAGGGTTGGAATCCCGGTGCCGCCCCGATCATTGCTCCGGTGAATGGCAAGCCTGGATTGTATGAAGGTTATGTGAACATTACCGGCACGGGAATTCAGTATTTTAAATTTACCAATGCCCCTGACTGGAATCATACAAATTATGGAGATGGGGGTAATGGTACCTTCAGCATCGATGGAAATGCAGCGGGTCTTTCTGTTCCTGGTCCTGGCTATTACGAACTCACCGCCAATCTCAATACCAACAAATGGACCGCAACAAAAACTACCTGGAGCATAATAGGCGATGCAACACCCGGTGGCTGGAACAACGATACGCAAATGAGCTACGATGCCGTGGCCCAGGTATGGAAGGTGACTGCCAATATGCTAAAGAACGGATCATTTAAATTCAGGGCAAATAATGCCTGGAGTATCGATTTCGGTATTGATGGTGCCGGTAAGTTGCAATACGCCGATAACCCGTTCTTTGATTACAATCCTAATCTCAATAATCTCTCCGTACCGGCAGATGGAAATTATACGATCACGCTCGACTTGCATGTGTCGGGAGATTATACCTATATTTTACACAAAAACTAAACAAACATGCTACTCGGGTTTCAATATTCTTTATATCGAACCATTGACTCCAGGCTGAACGTTGCCCCCGAACAACAACTTAAAAAGTTTACTATAAACATGAAGTCCTATATGTTAACTATATTATTCTCCTGGCTGCTATTTGCGTGCAGCAAAAACAATTCACCTGCACCTGATCCCACCCCTCCTGCCCCGGGACCAGGTAATACAGTTGTGCAGTATGGAGTACCATATGCTGCAGTACCTGATGCAAAAGATGCGGTGATCTACCAGGTTAATATTCGCGCGTTCAGTGCTACAGGTAATTTCAAAGGGATACAGGACCGGCTGGATTCGATCCGTGCGCTTGGTGTAAATGTGGTGTACCTGATGCCTGTTTATCCTGTAGGAACAATTAAGTCCGTCAATTCGCCTTATTGTATAAAAGATTATGGAAGTGTGGCCAGTGAATTTGGTACGCTGGAAGAACTGCGTACACTGGTAGCTGAAGCACATAACCGTAACATGGCCGTTATTTTTGATTGGGTGGCCAGTCATACTGCATGGGACAATAGCTGGATCAGTAATAAATCATGGTACAAACAGGATGGCGCAGGAAATATCATCAGCCCTCCGAATACGGGCTGGAACGATGTGGCTGCGCTGAATTACGCTAATGCCGATATGCGTAAAGCCATGATCAAAGCGATGAAGTACTGGATCTACACGGCCAATATTGATGGCTACCGATGCGATGCGGCCGATTTTGTACCCGCTGATTTCTGGAAACAGGCGTTGGATTCATTGAAAAATATCAACACCCATAAACTACTATTATTTGCAGAAGGTAGTCGTAGCGATCATTTCACCGCAGGTTTTCAGTTGGAGTATGGTTTTGGCTTTTATTATACAATGAAAGACCGTGTATTCCAGGCTGGCCGTTCTGTAAAAGCGATCGACTCCGTAAATACAGTAGAATACACCAATGCCAATAATGCGGACCGTGTTGTTCGCTATACATCCAACCACGATGTGAACCTTACCGATGGCATTCCATCCGAGGTGTTCGTTAGTGACAATGGCGCACTGGCTACATTTATTGTCGCTGCCTATATGAAGGGTGTACCAATGATCTATAATGGCCAGGAGATAGGATATAAAACAAGGCTGAATTACTTTAATAATACGACGCCGATCAACTGGGTATATAATGCTTCGATCACGCCGGTATACAAAAAGCTAATGGCTTTCAGGAATAATAGCAGCGCCCTGAGAAGTGGAACACTGGATACGTATAGTAGTGATGATGTATGTGTGTTTACAAAAACACTGGGAAGTGAAAAAGTGCTGGTGATGGTTAATTTAAGGAACGCGCCGGTTAATTATACCGTGCCGGCAGCATTGACGAATAGTAGTTGGAAAGATGCTTTTGTTCCGGCGAATGCTGTAACGATTAGTAGCCAGGTGGTACTGGCGCCGTATGGGTATAGTGTGTTATCAAATAATTAGAGGTTAACTATGAATCTCGCTTGAACTGTTTATATATATTATTGGAGTTTAAAAAATGCTGTCTTAATGCCAGACAGCATTTTTTTATGCACCGGAGAGCAGACTTGAACTGCCGTCCGCCGTGGCGGATATGAATTCAATGTTAATGAGGAAGGCTTTTTATAAAGGCTCTTCCACTTCCAGATTTCAACCATTTTTCATGTATCAGCGCTTCTGATTTAGTAAGAAAATCTCTGGTATAAATAAGTTTCCAGGGACGATAATTTGCTGTCCAGTCATGGCCTAATTCATTGTGAGAAAGTAGCCTTGCTTTCAAATTAGTGGTAAAGCCATAATAGTGTTTATTATGCTTTTCAGAATATAAGGCATAGGTTGTAAATGACATAACGCAAAAAGGCTCCTTTGGGGAACCTTCTTTTGTACCGGAGAGCAGACTTGAACTGCCGTCCGCCGTGGCGGATATGAATTCAATGTTAATGAGGAAGGCTTTTTATAAAGGCTCTTCCACTTCCAGATTTCAACCATTTTTCATGTATCAGCGCTTCTGATTTAGTAAGAAAATCTCTGGTATAAATAAGTTTCCAGGGACGATAATTTGCTGTCCAGTCATGGCCTAATTCATTGTGAGAAAGTAGCCTTGCTTTCAAATTAGTGGTAAAGCCATAATAGTGTTTATTATGCTTTTCAGAATATAAGGCATAGGTTGTAAATGACATAACGCAAAAAGGCTCCTTTGGGGAACCTTCTTTTGTACCGGAGAGCAGACTTGAACTGCCGACCTTCGGGTTATGAATCCGATGCTCTAACCAGCTGAGCTACCCCGGCAACGGGCGGCAAAAATAACGATTTTGAGGAAATGTGCGAAAGAAATTGAGTGGTTTGAAGCTTGTTTTTATTGCCAAGGATTATGTATAAATCAGATTTTTAATGATATGGCGATAGAAATTGTTAAGCATACAAAACCGGGACGATATTTCTGAAACTTAATTCATGGTTGATTTTATTGTTGTTTTGAAACTGATCTGTTTATTCTGAAGCCGGAGGTAACACGTAGTTTCTCTAAATAGTGAATTGTTGGTTTTCTCTTAGTTGTACTTTTCAGGATATTATTTTCACTCAAATAGTATTATTAAATCATTGTATATCAATAATTTAATAATTATTATAAATATATTTGTGTAAACAAAATTGTTTATTTTTGCTAAATGTATCAGGAAATTGAAATATTAAAAGGGATTCACCCTGGGTTTGTGCTGGCGCAAAAACTGAAGGAAAGGAAGATCAGGAAAGGAAAACTGGCCTTGCGGATAATGGAGTATCCACAAACGATCACCAGCATCACAAAAGGGAGAAGAGGGATGAATACCAGCCTGGCTTTAAAGCTTGAAAAGGAGTTGGAATTAGGGGAAGGTTTTTTTATGCTATTACAGGCTTTTTATGATATCAGGGAAGAAAAAAATAAGAGTGCATTAAAACCGGATATCAGCAAATTCCGGCCTGTTCTATTCTGGGATACATTACTGGAACGCGTAAACTGGGAAAAACAGTATAAAGCGATAATAAAACGTATTATAGAAAGAGGGAATGAGGCCGAGAAAGCGGAGATTACCCGGTTTTACGGAATTGATACTGTTAAAAAAGTACTTGGAGATAGCAAACTATAAAAGCAATGTATTGGAATGCGGTTGATAACTTTTTAAAAAATGCTTTGGTCAGGATCATGGAAGATTCTTTATTCATTCCATTCCGGCTCGTGGGTGGCACCTCTTTAAGTCTTCAGTTCGGTCACAGAAAATCAGTAGATATTGATTTGTTTACGGATGCAGCTTATGGATCCATTGATTTTTCAGTACTTGAAGAATGGTTCAGAAAGAACTTTTACCTGGTAGATAAAAGTATAGTTGCTGAAACTGGTCCGGGTAAATCATATTTTATGGGCAACTCTCCGGAGTTTCTTTTTAAAACGGATATATATTATACAGAACCTTTCATCAGGCCGACACTCCTGGCAGATGGAATCCGATTGGCACATCAAGAGGATATTATTGCAATGAAACTTGATATAATAGGGAGAGGTGAAGGTAAGGGAGGACGCAAAAAAGATTTCTGGGATATTCATGCGGCAGCTGAGTACTATACTTTGCATCAGATGATTGGTTTTTATCGGGAAAAATATCCGTATGGGGCAACTGATGACCAACTTTGGAAAGGTCTTACAGATTTCTCAGTGGCTGATGATGATTTTGATCCGGTTTGCCTGCAAGGAAAGCATTGGGAATTAATCCAATTCGATTTTATCAATTGGGTAAAGCGGGATATTAAAGAAAATAGTTGACTTTGTTTCATTCTTCGTATAAAGTTTAATATATATCTCGCACCCGTTTTTAGCACATGAAATTATTTCATAAATCAGAAGTTTCAGGTAAAAAAAACCGCTGTACCAGAACAAGGTGAATGTTGTTGACTGATTTTTTTTTACCAGTAATGGGTAACGTACATTTACTTGTTTAAAAATAAATTTGTTTGTATGGTATAAATATTTTTATATTTAATAAGGATTCATTGAAGCAAAGGCCGCACCTCTAAAACTCACCTATACTTTCCCGCACCACTATTGTTTGTTTCTTCTCTCTATGGAACATCTGAATTGAAAATTTATTTTCTCAGGACGGACGTATGCAACAGCAACGCAATAAGCTATTCAGTTTACCCGTAAATACCGGGTCAATTGAGTAATCAGGTTTCTATTATTTAACCATCAAAACAAGCATCATGAAAAAGATCACCATTTTCACAGGCGGAGCATTTTCAATTTTCCTTTTACTGGCTTTAACTGCTTTTAAACCCCTCCCTCCCGGCCCTTCCGCCAACGGCCAGGGCGCATTACTGAATCCGTGGTTTAACGGACAGGTACAGCATTTCTCTTTTCATGCCAACACTAATGCCAGTGGCAATGTCACCGGATCATTTGAAACAAAAAGTCCCGGACAGGACGTCAGGGTGCATGGTACTATCAATTGCCTTACTATTCTGGCAGATGGTAAGACAGCAATTGTTAAAGGAGTTGTTACTCAAAAGGTGGGGGAAGGATTTCCCGGCGGTTATGAAGTAGGAAGCCAGGTATGGTTTAAGGTGGTGGATAACGGGGAAGGGGCAAACAGCAGCGGTGATCAGTTTACTGATTACTATTCTTCCAATGCACCCTGTTCGAATTTTAACGTGGCTATTTATACAATTCTTA
>CAZGSG010000331.1:0-6630 GCA_964528095.1 uncultured Terrimonas sp. | reverse complement strand
TTTTTACAGCCAGTTCGAGAAATAACATGGAATAATTATCCTTCGAATATTGCTGGCATAATTGCCGGATCGCTGATTCAGGGTCCTGTTTGCCGGCGAGATGATCCGATACGATCTCCTGCATTTTTTTATCATCTACGCTTTCAAGAATGCCATCCGTACAAAGCAGGATAATATCTTGATCGGCTATTCTATCTATATATTCTATATCCGCGGTGGATGCATCATCGCCCGCCATCACACAGCGCAGTATTGTATTTTTCTTTGGATGATTGATCGCCTGCTCCTCCGTGATCTGGCCGGTTTTTAATAAAAAACTGACCAGGGAATGATCCTGTGATTTAAAAAGCAGTTCGCCATTGCGGAAATAATAAATCCGGCTATCGCCACACCAGGCAAGTGTCACCCGTTCATTATTGATATAACAAAGTGTAAGCGTGGCTGCCATACCCCGGGCTTCCGGATGAGATTGAACATACACGGCCATCTGTTCCTTTGCATAGTTGATCGCTGCCTGTATATCGTCCTCCGACAATATATCTTGACCGCCATAGTGAAGATTGATATAACTATTTACAGACTGGCAAACCATTTCAGCCGCGACTTCTCCTTTCTCCACTCCCCCTACACCATCTGATACCAGGAAAAGTTTTTCGCTACCCGTGTATCCACCCAGACCCGGTAAAACAAAATCCTCGTTATTATCCCTTTTCCCTATTTCGTTGATCACAAAAAAACGGGCAAAGGAAAAACGCATAAGTAAAGATTGATGAATAGTAGCTTGTAATTTCCGGTAAAAAGATAGTACATTTATTTTTGTGTAACCAAAACAATTCAGGCATACCATGACTTTTAAAGAGAGGTATCAGTATAACCCCAAAACTGATCTTATCGGCCGGGGTGGATTCTCTAAGGTTTTTAAAGCGACTGATACCCTGCTCGACAGAGAAGTAGCATTAAAAGTGTTTACTACAGAGACTTCTGAAAAGTATGACCTGGTTACCGAGATCAAAAAAGTGATCCGGCTCGATCATCCTCATCTCTGCCGTTATTTTGATGTCGCTTTCCTGGAAAATACCAATGCATTTGGAGAAGAAGAAAAAGTACAGATCGGTGTTATGGAATACCTGGAAGCAGGTGACCTGAAACACTATTGTCAAAAAAATCCGGCCTTGTTGAACAGGTTGCTTTTACATGTATTGCAGGGTTTATCTTTCCTGCATAAAAGAGGGATCATACACCGCGATCTGAAACCGCAGAATATACTCGTTACCGAAACAGAAGAAGGCCCTGTTGCAAAGATCACCGATTTCGGTATCAGCAAAGCGCTTGACAGCGGCTATCATAGCAGTTCGATGTTGATGGGTACGATTGAATATATGGCACCAGAACAGTTCAATCCCGACAAATACGGCATTGATGCAAAGATCCATACCAACCTGGATCTATGGAGTTTTGGTTTGATGGTTTACGAGATCGTTCAAAAAGAAAATCTTTTTGGCGGCCGCAGTGGCGGTACCAGCGCGGAGCAGGTAATGAGTAAGATACTAGGTGATGACTATATAAATAAACTGGAAGGATTACCCGAACCATATAAAAAAATGGTCGGGGCCTGTTTGGTAAAAGATGCCAATCAGCGGGCGAGGAATGCAGATGAGTTGATCCATATTTTAACTAACGATACTGCAATACCCGACAAACCAACGCCGGTTTATATTGAAAAAGAAAAGCCTGTTGAAACAGCCAGGCCGGTTGCAGCGGTGAGTGAAGAAACGATCGTATTGCAAAAACCATCTATCGCAAAACCAGTTGAGCCAATACCAGTAGTTGATACTCCCGTAAAAGAAACGGAAACACAAAAAAAACTGATCAATAATTATTCGATCTATATTGGAGTTATCGCGGTTGCACTGACGATCATTCTTTACTTCGTTACAAGACCTGCCAGGGCCGGCGACCAGGCGCTAGAAGACGTTAGCACGGACTCCGCGGTTGAAAGCTTTTATCCGTCTGGCGTTGCCGATTCCATGGCAGCCTCTCAACAGGACACTGCAGCGGCTTTTGATTCGCGTCTTATAGATAGCTCTTCAAAACAATAGCCTGGTTTCTTGTTCTTAACTGGGTATATCTTCGCCCTGACTTACTGCCGGATTATTACATTCAATGTGATTAACTCTTCAATATACCAGGACATAAAAAAGCAGAACAAAATCCCGGTTACAAGACCGCCATTAATATTATTACCAGAACACCGTATACAACGCGATCAGAATACCGGAAATGATCACCGAGCCGATCACAAAGCCTGGTGATACCCGGAACATCGATTTATCTATTTCAATAGTATGCCCGTCGTTCTCCTTTCTTGGACGAAGCAGGCTCATTGCCACCATCAATACCACCAGGAATATAAACGTGATCGTCATCCTGTCTAAAAAAGGGTAATCGGGAAAAGCGCCGTTTGTCCAGGAGGGCAGGAATTTCAAGATCGCGGAAACCGGGATCGTGAGCAATGCTCCGGCCATAGCAGCGGCGGCAGTTGTTTTTTTCCAGAATAGTCCCAGCAGGAATATTGCCAGCACACCGGGCGATATAAACCCAACGTATTCCTGTATAAACTGATATGCCTGGTCAAGTGATCTTAATGCAGGTGTCACCAATGCAGCGATCAGCATAGCAATGATCACCGCCCACCTGCCTACTCCTACAAGCTTTTTCTCAGATGCGTCTTTATTAAAAAATTTACGATAGATGTCCAGCGAAAAAATTGTAGATATACTATTGGCCTTACCGGCCAGCGAAGCTACAATAGCGGCCGTGAGTGCTGCAAACGCGACCCCTTTCAAACCCGCCGGTAATAAGTTCATCAGCGTTGGATAAGCATGATCCGGTTTGAGCGTACCTGCGGCATCTACCATTTCTTTTTGAAACATCCCACCCTGGTGCAGCACATACATGGTGATACCTGGTAATACCGCAATAACAGGTATGAGTAATTTCAGGAAGGCGGCAAACAGGATACCCTTGCGTGCAGTTTTCAGATCAGCGCCCAGTGTACGCTGCACGATATACTGATTACATCCCCAGTAAGCCAGGTTATTGATCAGCATACCACCGATCAGCACGGAGAGGCCAGGCAATTCTTTATAATGCGGGCTCGAAGAATCAAAGATCATGTGAAAATGTTCCGGCGCTTCTTTTCGTAAAACAGAAAGGCCTTTTAATATATTGCCGCCGAAACCAAAATGTTCAGACAAAAGAGATAATGCCAGGTAGGTAGTAACAAGTCCCCCGATCAGCAATACCAACACCTGCACCACATCTGTATACCCGATCACTTTCATACCCCCGAGTGTGACGATAACGGAGAAAAAGCTGAGCCCGACTATGCACCATTCGAAACTGATACCCGAAATGGAAGAAATAGCCAGTGAACCCAGGTAAATGATCGAAGTAAGATTGACAAACACATATACCAGCAACCAGAATACAGCCATGATAGTGCTTACCGTATCATTATAGCGCAGCGCCAGGAATTGCGGCATGGTGAAGATCTTATTCTTCAGATAAAGCGGTATGATGAATATCGCTACGATAATAAGAGTAGCGGCAGCCATCCACTCATACGTTGAAATGGCCAGCCCCAGGGCAAATCCCGATCCACTCATGCCGATGAAATGCTCGGCCGAAATATTGCTGGCGATCAGCGATGCGCCAATGGCCCACCAGGTAAGTGAACCTTCTGCCAGGAAAAAATCTTTTGAGCTGGTGCTTGATGCTTTCTTTTTCCTGTAGATATAATACCCGTATGCCGATACGGCAATAAAATAAATAAAGAAAACAATATAGTCAGCAATCTGTAGCGTATTCATTGGCAGTTCTGTTTACAATCGCGATTAAAGAATAAAATATAGTCAAAATATAGCCCCTGACCTCTTATATTTTCAAGAAAACATTTTTTATATAACAATCGACCTTGCCGGTCGAATCAAACTCACACCTGGTCACTATTATTTAGGAAATACAAACTAAAATGCCAATTTAAAACTACATACGGGCTTTTTAAGGCATTTTTATTTACGAAACCGTTTTCGGAGTACTGTTCTGCTGAAGGGTTCCTTATTTGTTTTTAACACGGAAGCACAGGTGATCATTTCTTGTATTGGATGTACCCTCTTTATTGCACCCTCCGATTTTCGGTGTTTAAAATAGGGAACCACGGAGTAATTCGAAAAGCGTGAACTATTCCGTGCCTCCCTATTTTGAAGATTAATAAAAAATGGATCAGTAATAGCGTGATCGCTGAAGAGAACGAATGATCTTATCCGTACTTCCGTGTTAAAAACAAGTATTGTGAATCTATTTTACCTGTGAAGACTATTATATACCTGCCTATAGCAGTTTTACTTTTAGCACACTAAAAGAATAAGGAGCCAGAACTATTTCCGTCTTATTCTTATTTATTTTTAATAAAGAAGACTGCGGGCTTAGCAATGCCGGGTTTTCAAAAGAATTTTCATCATCCAGCTTACCTTTCAGTTCCTGCAATTGTGCCTGCGCTGCAAGTTTTTTTGATCCTGTATAGGCAATCGAACGCTGCTGTGGTTTTGCGGATGCGTTCACGATCTTTATGATCAGCTCGCTGGTATTTTCATCCACACAGGCGGTTGCATACAGGCTGTCCTGGCCACTTACCGGTTTGTTATTGCTGGTAAGCGGAACAACCTGTGTTCCTTTATTTATCGAATATAATTTTTGCACCTGGTAGTTGGGTGTGCCAACCGACTGCAGATTGTTGACCCATATCAGATCGGGTGTCCACTGCCAGCCATCCGCATGCGCAAACAGGGGCGCATAAGATGCCATGCTCACTACATCCGCATTACGCTCGAGACCGGTCATAAAAGCCGCTTCGGCCAACGCGGTCAGCCAGGAATTCTTATTCCCGGGATTTACCGTGTTCTTGCTTTGCGCCGCATATTCACCGCTAAAGATCTTTGAAGCATTTCTCGGGTAATTATCATACCGCGCCGCATTGGCAAAAAACCATTCCGGTTTCCGGTAATAATGTTCATCGATAATATCCGCGTTCAATGTTCTTAGTTCATTATTCAGATAATCAAACCGCTCACCGGAAGGATCAGTACCGGAACTATAGATGAGTTTGAATTGCGGATAGATCGCTTTGATCGCGCTGGTAAATAATTTTAACCGTTCTACATATTGCGGGCCCCAGTTCTCATTGCCGATGCCCATCATTTTCAGGTTGAATGGATGAGGGTGTCCCATATCAGCCCTGATCTTTCCCCATTTGGTAGTAACAGCTCCATTGGCAAATTCAATCAGGTCAAGCGCGTCCTGTATATAAGGGTCCAGTTCATCAAGACCGGCCACTTCTGCAGTATTAAACTGGCAGGCCATACCGCAATTAAGAATGGGTAAGGGCTCTGCGCCGATATCTTCAGCCAGCTGAAAATACTCAAAGAAGCCAAGACCGAATGTTTGAAAATAATCCGGTGTTTGCCGGTGAGCAAATTCAATATTCCAACGGTTCATGATCAGTTGCCGTTCTTCAACCGGACCTATCGTTTTTTTCCATTGATAACGATTGGACAGATCAATGCCCTCCACGATACAGCCACCGGGGAACCGAATAAAACCGGGCTTCATATCCGCCAGTAACTGGATCATATCAGCACGCATTCCTCCAGGGCGGTTTTTCCAGGTATCGCCGGGAAAAAGCGATACCATATCCAGGTCTATTACACCGTTTCCTTCAACCCATAAATTCATCTTTGCTTTTAGTACCGTTGCATTTGCCGTAAAACTGGCCGCGATTTTATGCCAGCGATCTCCTGTTCCTGTCGGCGATACGGATGTTTGTCCCAATAATTTTCCTGTTGAATCCACCAGTTCCACATATAATTTTATTCCTTTTGCCTGCTGACGGTACATCACCGAAAAATCATAACGCAGGTCTTTTTTAATGCCCATGCCGCGGAAACCTTCATTGGTCAATCCCAGTTCTCCTTTAGCCATATGATCAGCAGTGATGCGTATAAACCGGGGATTGCTTGCGTTGATATCCTTCCTGTTTACAACAAGTACATTGCCTTCCACCACTTTTTTTCGCTGCAGGGTCCAACCCATCAATGGTTTACTGAATTCGAAAGAACGGTTTTTTACCAACTCCGCATATATGCCACCATCGGCACCAAGATTGATGTCTTCAAAGAAAACACCCCACATGGTCCGTTCAATAGGTATGCGTTGCTGACTTAGATCGACCGTAAATACTTTATTATCCTGGGCACCGGATTGTAAGAACAGTTGTAAAAAAAAGAGGATAAAAACAGACCGGACCTTTATCATTGCTTTTGTTTTTGGGATAAAGAAATGGTTGTAGTGCCGTATCCGTTTCGCAAACACAGCCGCTTCTCCGTTACCGAAGATCTTATGGAAAAGATTTTTTACAGGCGGGAATTTAACAAGTTTCATAAGCAATCATTAGTATCTTTAAAACAACCGGCACCCTGGTTTCATCTTCTACTGAACAAACCGAGCAGAACAAACCCCAATACACCTCCTCAAAAATAGTGTATATTTATTATTGTCAAATCCACACTTATT
>CAZGSG010000330.1:0-6641 GCA_964528095.1 uncultured Terrimonas sp. | reverse complement strand
TGGTGCACGAATCATCTAAAGACATCCATGCGCTTTTATACAATTTACCTGTTGACGACGCGCGTATCCTTGAAAGTATACGGCTTGAGCTGATCAGTCTGACCACACTCGGTATCGCGGGTTTTGACGCGCCGGAATTGAAAACGGGAATTACAGAAGCCAGTCACACACTGAGAGCCATCAGGGAAGTACTATTGCCTTACCTGGAAATAAAAACAAGGGAGTCGGATAGTGTGCGACTGTATATTGATAAAGCCATTGAGATGACCGGTTCTTCAACAGGTTTTGATACGTTCGACAGGATGGATTTTTTAACAGAAGCAGGGCTGCCCTTACAGCGATGTGTTTCCCAGCTGATCAGGAATGCAGGTTTGGAAATAAATACCACCAGCACGTTGAACTATGCCGCGGCTACTATTTTCGATCCCCAATCGATCAATATCAATTCCCGTCTTTCAGTAGATCCCGGTCTTGCAACGCTTGGCAAAAAACTGTTTTTTGAAAAAGCGCTTTCTGGTAATACAAACCGGAACTGCGCCAGTTGCCATCTGCCAGAGAAATATTTTACTGATGGCTTGGCGAAGAGCATTGCCCTGGATGGACATTCAATGGTAGCCCGCAATGCGCCCACCCTGCTTTATTCGGCTTTTCAATATTCCCAGTTCTGGGATGGCCGGGTAAAAAGCCTGCAAGAACAGGTGATGGATGTATTAAAGAATCCCATTGAAATGAATGGAAATTATGATAGTATTACTGCGTGGTTAAATAAGAACTCTTTTTATCGTAGTGAATTTGAGAAAACAATTCTCAAACAAAAAAAGGACAGCCTGATCAGTATTCGCCATGTTTCATCAGCTATTGCCGCTTTTTTAAAAACACTCGCAGCTTTTGATTCTCCTTTTGACAGGTATATAAACGGAGATAAAAAAGCATTGAATAAAGAACAGGTAAAAGGGTTCAATCTTTTTATGGGAAAAGCGCTTTGCGGCACCTGTCATACGGCGCCGTTATTTAAGGGCCTTCCCCCGCCATTATACGATCGTACGGTAATGGAAGTGATTGGTACCACGAGCGATACCTGCTTTACCAATCCCAGGCTGGATGCAGATAGCGGACGTTATACAACCTACCCGATTGAGTTTTATTTGCGTTCATTTAAAACGCCCGGCTTGAGAAATGTAGCTCAAACGGCTCCCTATATGCATAATGGAGCTTTTCCTGACCTGGAATCGGTGCTTGAATTTTATAATAGAGGAGGAGGTGAAGGAATGGGTCTGCCGGTGGCGCACCAGACATTGTCTCCCGGGCCCTTGAACCTGGACAAAACAGAAGTCAAAAGCATTATTGCTTTCCTTCATGCACTGACAGACGCGCCGCCTGTAAAATAAAAAAATAATAAAGCCCTGGGTTTGGCATATGTACCTTGCGGTCATTAAGTAATCCAGGACCGATTTGTTCAATGGGTGTTGTAAAAAAAGTATACAAAGTCAATGGATAAGCAGAAGTATAAGCGGGATCAATTTATATTTTTAATCCTGACAGTATAAGTAAAGGTTACAGAAAAACTTCCGACATGAAATGTATCACTATTCTGCTTGCTTTCTTTTTTGCATCTGGCGTGCTGGCCCAGGATCTTAGTTACAGTAAGCCGGGTCAACAGGCTTACCAGGAACTGCCGAATCCTAAAAAAACAGATAAAGCTGCCTGGGCTAAATTAACCAGGGATGTGATGGTTAGCTATGCAAGTGATAATATCCGCTATCCAAAAGAACAGGTACCGAAAATTATACAACAAACACAATGGACGGCAAGCGCCTGGCGGGGAGAAAAAATCCATACACAGCTTCTGGTTTGGGCAAAGAAAAGTATTTCCGCTGTGCGACTGCAATCATCAGATCTGAAAGCAAGTAATGGACAGCTTATTTCATCCAATCATATCAAAGCCCGTTTTGTACGTTATACCCTTGCCGATAAATTCAGGGAAGGTTGTTCCCAGGAATCTTCCTCGCATCATGATTCATTGCTGGTAGAAGATCCGATTGATATCGTTGACGAAATAGCTGTGGCCGCCAATACCGTTCAGCCTGTATGGGTAAGTGTTGAAGTGCCCAGGGATATTCCGGCTGGAAAATATACAGGCACGGTAACTGTTAATGCGGGAAAAGCTTTTGTATTGAATTTTACGTTGAACATCCTGGACCGTGTATTACCTCCACCTACCGAATGGAAATATGATTTCGATATCTGGCAATACCCGGCGCCTATCGCGCGGATACATAATGTGGCGCTTTGGAGTGATGAACATTTCAGCCTGATGAAACAATATTTTACTTACCTGGCCAATGCAGGTCAGAAAGTGATTTCTGCTAATATCATTGAACAGCCCTGGGGCCTTGATCATGTGCATTTTGATGATCCTACATTGGTGAAATGGACAAAGAAGAAAGATGGTAGCTGGAGCTATGATTTCAGCATGTTTGAAAAATACGTATCGTTTATGATGGATTGCGGCATTACGCAACGCATCAACTGTTATACGATGATCACCTGGGACCTGGGGTTTATTTATTATGATGAAGCATCTGGTAAAAATAAAACAGATACGCTAAAACCCGGGTCATCCGAATATAGCGCGTTTTGGAAACCGATGCTGACCCAGTTCACACAATTTCTCAAAACAAAAGGCTGGTTTGGAAAAACAGCTATTGCCATGGATGAACGGCCTGTAGAAAGTATGCAGGCGGTGATAACATTGCTTAAAGAAATTGATCCTGCCTGGAGGATCGCATTGGCAGGGGACAGTTATCACCCGGAGATCGCCAATGATATCTATGATTATTGCCTGGCTTCTTACCTGAGTTTTGATAAGCCCATTCTTGAACAACGAAAAAAAGAAGGAAAACCAACTACGTTTTATACAGCCTGTGTGGAGGAATATCCGAATAGTTATACGGTTTCTCCACCTGCTGAAAACGCCTGGCTGGCCTGGCATGCAGCAGCAAAAGGATTGACAGGTTATTTATTCTGGGCATACAATACCTGGGTAGCAAATCCTTTGCTCGATAGTCGCTGGCGCCGTTATCCTGCGGGAGAATTGTTCCAGTTCTACCCGGGCCCACGTACATCGATCCGGTTTGAAAAACTGGTAGAAGGTATACAGGATTTTGAGAAGATCAGGATACTGCGCGAAGAGTTTACAGCGAAGGGTAAAAAAACAGCCATTCAGAAACTGGATAATGTATTAGCGGAATTTCAGCTGAGTAAGTTGAAAACAATGCCTGCTGCCGATATGCTTAAAAAAGGTAAAAAGGCCCTGCTTGAATTAAGTGCATTGTGATCAATCAAAATTATTCCGGATGAAACTGTTTTTTCTTTTTTTACCTTTTTTACTTTGCAATAGTTTACAGGCACAATATAATGTAAAGACTTTTGGAGCTAAAGCGGATGGTCGTAGTCTTGATACGCGTGCGATCCAGCAAGCCATCGACAAAGCATATACTGCTAAAGGCGGTACGGTGGAAGTGCCCGCCGGCACGTACAGGATCGGAACGCTTATCCTGAAAGATAATGTGGAATTGCATTTGCAACATGGCGCTGTGCTATTGGGCAGTGCCGATTACAGGGATTATATAGCGGTGGTTCAAAAATTGCATTCCCGTACAAAAGACCTGTATGCAAAATACTTTATGATTTTTGCCGAAGACGCCAGCAATATCGCCATCACAGGGTCTGGTACTATTCATGGTAATGGTCTTGAACATTTCCAGGAAGTAAGACCACAAAACCTGCGACCATACATGATCCGGTTGGTCAGTTGCAATAACATAACAATCCGCGGTGTGCGCTTGTTGGAAGCTGCCAACTGGACCTTGCATCTTTTAGGTTGTAAAGACGTGAATATAGATGGTGTGGTGCTTGAAAACCATGGAGAAGGCAACCGGGATGGGTTAGATATTGATGCCTGTGAAAGAGTAACAGTAGCCAATTCCAGGTTTTCTACAACAGACGATGCCATCGTGATGAAGGCAACCAATGATACGCTTTGCCAGGATATCGCGATCAGCAATTGTTTATTCAGGAATATCGGCGGATCCGCTATAAAAACAGGTACTGAGTCAAACGGTGGATTCAAAAATATTACAGTAAGTAATTGTGTGATCAGGGATATCAGCACACACGCCGGTATTGAACTCATGACAGTGGATGGAGGTATGATGCAGCATGTTTTGCTGAATAATATAACGATGGATAATGTGGCGACACCATTTTTTATCAGGCTGGGTATACGTGCAAGACCGTATAAGCCGGGGCAGTATATTACTGCGATCAATGAAGCAAGAGATATTCAACTCAATAACATTTCTGCAGTCAATGCAAAATTGCCGTCCAGTATTATAGGATTGCATAATAAAAAGATCAGTGATATAACAGTAACGAATTATACTGTGCGCTACCAGGAGAAGCAGGAGGCATTGCCTTATAACCAGGTTCCTTTCCAGGAGTTTGATTATCCTGCTGCCGTGATGTTTAGCGGACTGCCGGCATATGGCCTTTATTGCCGGAGCGTAGAGAATCTGCATCTCCAAAACCTGACAATGTATGCAGCAGATGAAGATGGCAGAGCTGCAATTGTATTGGATCGTGTCAGCAATGCTTCTCTTTCCGGTGTAAAAACAACGGCAATTAACCAGTCTCCGATGATTTACCTGCGAAATGCGGATAATATTTCCATAGCACAAAGCCAGACGTTTGCTAAAAGTGCCGCATTGGTGCAAACGGAAACAGCTACAGTAGCGGGGCTTCAATTGCTGAATAACAGGTTGCAGCCCGGCCAGCTTGAAACGAAAACCGTTTCTTTTTTACCTGATGCCACTTCATTTGAAGATTTTGATAGCCCTTCCAGGTTTGTAATTACGAAAAGCGATAGTATACAGCAGATGCCAGCTTATGACCTGGGAAAAGGAAATTATTCATTCAGGTTGAAGATACCATCGGCTGGTTCTGCGCAATTATGCCTGCTGGTATTGAACCAATCCGGCAAGCCTCAAAAAATACAGGTGAAGTATAGCGGCATTACCCAGGAGTTTTGGGTCAGCTGGAACGAATGGGGGTGGGCTCCCATCACTTTATTGAAACAGGGGAATGGTCAGCTAACTGATATAGAGATCAGCGGGATGGGTGATGGGAGAGGCCTGCGGTTCAACCGCGCATATATACGCGAACAGGATATAGGATTTACAGATTAACTGCTTGATCCGATTCCTTAGTATCCTTGAAAGATCATTGCCATTCATTATTAAACTCAATAGCGCTATGCGAATTTCTTTCACTTCATGCAAAAAATGCATATTGATCGTGTTTGTCCTGCTGTGCCAGGCAAACGATATGATGGCCCAGCAACCTGCCAGGCCCCGGAAATGTATTATGATATTCGGAGCACATGCAGATGATGCAGATGAAATAGCCGGAGGCACACTTGCTAAATATGTAGCAGAAGGTTATGAGGGTATCTATGTGTGTGCTATTAACAATCTCGATGGGTGTAACCTCGAAAGAACACCCTGGTATGATGCGGGACCTAATTTCACCGTCTCCTCTTCACCGCATAAATACCGGGTAGATGCTTTGGAGACCAGCCAGATCAGGGAGGAAGAAGCGCGGGCCGCGGCAGCTGTTTACCCGGCTACACCTATATTCCTGAATTTTAAAGAGCCTACTTTTTTCATCGGTAGAAAGATGGTGTATTACGGTACTCCTGAGTACGACGCATTTGATCCTCCGGGACGCCAGCTTATACCTGTTGCCACATACACAGACGAAGACGTGGACCTTGTGTATGAACTATTAAAAAAGTATCAACCGGAGATCGTGATCACGCATACGTTGGGAGGTGAAAAAATGGATCATGGTAATACAGCCTACATGATCTACCTGGCTTTTAAAAAAGCTATGCAAACCCAGGTGCCGGTAGGCAAATTATGGATGACAGTGAATGGGTGGTTGCTGGATAAGGACGCGCAAAAAAATGGACGGGGCAGGCCGGATGTCCATATAAATGTAAAGAACCATCTCAAAACCAAATACGAGGCATTAAATAAACACATTAGTCAAAATGGTGGTTTCGGCAGAGACTATGTAATGGGCAATCTCACACAGCCCAAAGAGGTAATAGAAGAATTTATTACCGTTATTGATAACCTGAAATAATTTGTTTATGAAGAAAAGAATAAGTATCCTTCTCGGATTTTTTATACTGGTTAATATCATTTCCCTGCAAGCGCAGCCTGTTGCAGTACTATCCGGCAAATGGGGAGCGTTTGGATCATCGCCGGGGCAGTTAAAGTTCCCAACGATGATCGCTATGGATAAACAATCAAACTTATATGTAGTAGATCAGCATAATCACCGTGTGCAGAAATTTGATTCAACAGGAAAGTTTTTATTGATGTGGGGTAAACAGGGAAATGCTGCTGGTGAGTTCAATTATCCCTATGGCATTGCCATTGATTCGAAAGGAAACGTATTTGTTTCCGACATGAATAATAACCGGGTACAGAAATTTCTAGCGAATGGAACATTCATTAGCACGATAGGCGCATATGGTACTAATGAAGGACAGTTTAAATACCCATATGGCCAGG
>CAZGSG010000329.1:0-6641 GCA_964528095.1 uncultured Terrimonas sp. | reverse complement strand
CGGTGTAATGCCGATCATCTTTGCCCAGGCAATCATGTTTCTGCCTACCCTGTTTACATTGGGAAGCACGGGGCCGAATGCCATTTCAAAAATGTTCACTGACCATCAGAACGTCTGGTATATGCTGATCTATTCAGTAGTGGTAATTGGTTTTACATTCTTATACACAGCCCTGATATTTAATCCAAAACAGATCGCTGATAACCTGAAACAAAACAACGGGTTCATACCAGGTGTAAAACCGGGACAGCCTACTGCAGATTATATCGGTAACGTAATGGACCGTATCACATTACCGGGAGCGATATTACTGGCTTTTGTAGGTATATTGCCCGGTATCATCCAGTATGTATTCTCTATGACACAAGGATTCTCTACCTTCTTTGGTGGTACTTCCCTGCTGATCATGGTAGGTGTTATCCTGGATACATTACAGCAGATAGAGACCCAGTTGCTGATGCGCCAGTATGATGGCCTGATGAAAAGCGGCCGGATCCAGGGTAGACAGACCACATCCGCTGTTCAGTATTAAGTTGAATTTTCAGTTAACATATTATAAGACCTGGTGAGAACTTCTTACCGGGTCTTATGTTTAATAATATAGGGACGAGGGTTTAAGGTCTGGGGTTTTAAGGTCCGGCATCGGGAGGTTCATTCTTGTTTCACTACAATACCGGCTGAACGGACTCTTTATCTTAATTCCTGATTTTATTCCCGATAATTACAAAAGCACGACATGATAATCTGTAAGACAGATGAGCAAATAGAAAAAATGCGCAAAAGCGCATTGTTGGTAAGCACCACCCTGTCGGAGGTGGCGAAAATTCTCAGGCCTGGTATAACAACGCTGGAATTGGATGTGATGATTGGGCAGTTCATCCGTGATCATAAAGCAGTGCCTTCATTTCTGAATTACAATGGTTACCCTTTCAATTCCTGTATTTCGGTAAATGATGTGGTTGTACATGGTTTTCCCAATAAAAAAGAACTGAAAGAGGGAGACATCATTTCAGTAGATATCGGGTTGATCCTCGACACCTGGCACGGAGATCACGCGTATACATTCGCGATTGGCGATCCCGGAAAGGATGTTATGAAACTGATACAGGTTACGAAGGAATCGCTGTATAAGGGAATTGAAAAAGCAATTGCAGGCAACCGGGTGGGGGATATCGCTTTTGCGATCCAGGAGCATACGGAGAAAAAACACGGCTATGGTGTAGTAAGGGAATTGGTAGGGCATGGCCTTGGCCAGAGCCTGCATGAGGATCCACAGGTGCCTAATTATGGTAAGAAAGGGAATGGTACCATGTTAAAAGATGGAATGGTACTGGCCATAGAACCAATGATCAACCTCGGTAAAAAAGAGGTGTATACGGAAAGCGATGGCTGGACGGTGAGAACAAAAGATGCTAAAGCCGCAGTACATTTTGAGCATGATGTGGCAGTGCGTAAGAATAAGGCGGATATTCTTTCTGATTACTCGATCATCGAGAAGGAGGAGCAGTTGAATCCTAATCTTTTTACTTACTAAGAGAATCAACTATTCCGTTAGATATTATTAATCCCGGGTTCGTATTTGCAAACGGGTAATCGAACCGCATACTCCATGCCCCGAAGACGCTAAATATTTGTAACGGTTTTCGCGCGGCGTATTTTAGAATAGTCATTCTGTTTCCATTAATATAACTTAAGTTCTATAATAGAGATTGAAGAATTGTTTTTCTTGTTCCTGCATCACTAACACAGCAACAGGTTTCGCACAGAGCTAACAGAGATAAGGAGCTAAGGAATAGCCAGGCTATTTATACATTTATTATCGGTTGAAATAAAGAGTTAACAGAGCGTTTTCACTGACGTGAAAACAGCACCCTGATCAACGATTGTTTTTCACGTAGTGAAAAATCTCCTTAGCTCATCCGTTCATACAAATAAAGAATAAACAAATAGCTCAGCTCTCCCTTATCTCATTTACTCCTTAGCTCTGCGTGAAAGCTCTTACCTATGTTTTAAGTTTACGGAGAGAATTATACAATTCCATTTGGTGAGGTTAAGTTCTATAGTAGCCAACAGAGAAAATGAGCTAAGGAGTATTCAACCTGATTATACATTCAGAATATCGTAGAAAAGAGCTAACAGAAGATTTTCACCGCGTGAAAATAATTGGTAACTGCAGTTTATATATTGACTTCTTATTTATCACAACCCTATCGAACCTCATACTTCACCCCCAAAGGGGCTACCTATTTATAGCAAAACATCAAATTACAAAAAACCTGGCCCCAGCGGGGCCTTCTGTTTATAGCAAAGCGACAAATTGAAATGACCTGAACTCCGCAGGAGTTTCCCATTGTATCTCAGCAAACAAGATAGAGCCTGGTTGCGCATAATGAGTATTAGAAAAATACCAAACAGGAAGCTCCGCCGGAGCTCAGCCCACTATATCTGACTAATTGCTATAAACAGGCAGTCCCTCCGGGACTTGATTTTCCTAAAGCAAACAACAATCCCTTAATCAAACCTGATTTAGAAAGCTAAAATCTAAAACCATCTGCGGGCTTATTTCTATGTTCCGGAGGATTCATACAGGGGGGCATTATTCTATAATATCCTGTACTTGATTTCTATCCTGGGGTCCTTCCATATTTCCTGAGGGCTGATATAGCTATCATTCAGGCGAAACACTACACCCGCTTTGGAGAAAGAATCTCTTACCAGTTCAGAACAGATATAATTGCGGTTCTTTTCTCTTTTACCTATGCGAAAAAGAATGCGCATCATGATGCGTACGATCTCTTTGTTATCATAAGGTCGTGTCAATGCATCCAATCCAAAGCTAATGGCTTTGTTGAGTTTTTCCTGTTCGAGGTCGAAGTTGAACTTTGCCAGTACGATCTGCCCCTTATAAGGGCGTCGCTTACCTTTATAATCATAGAGGTATTTGGAGAGCGGCATCAACCGAATGCCTACATATGGCTCCGCTTCCAGTACCATCACTCTTTTTAATTCATTATCGGTGTAGATGATCGCTACATGACTCCAGACACTCTTGGTCAATTTCTGTATAACACCTGAAAAAAGATAACTACCCGAGCTAAAGAACAGGTGCCCGGTCTTTAAATGATCGCGGATCTTTTCATACCGTATAACTGGTAATTCCTTTAGTTGTTTTTTGGTGATAGATTCTGCCATAAGATAGAAATTTGCCAATAAACCAAGCCGTATACTTTAATTCAAAATTCAAAATTAAAAATTCAAAAATAGCTCACGGTAAGTTGAAAAAAACTTCAATTCATCACGCATTTTTTAATTTTTAATTTTGCATTTTGAATTTGAAACGTCCTGTAAACGTAGTTAATTAAAATTCAACTTTCTTTGTAAAAAAATAAGGTGTCAAAAAAACTGGTAATTATTGGTGGTGGGGCGGCGGGCTTTTTCTGCGCGGTAAATGCGGCCCGGCTGGATCCCTCATTGCAGGTGACCATCCTGGAAAAAACCAGTAAGCTGCTGTCGAAGGTAAAAGTAAGCGGGGGAGGGCGTTGTAATGTTACGCATGCCTGTTTTGAGATCGCGGACATGATCAGGAAATATCCACGCGGCACTAATTTTATTAAAAAAACCTTTCACCAGTTTTTTACAACAGATACGATCAGTTGGTTTGAAGAGCGGGGAGTACGGCTTAAAGCAGAAGACGATGGGAGGATGTTCCCGGTCAGCAATACTTCACAAACGATCATTGATTGCCTGATGCGGGAAGCAGATAAATACAATGTGACAGTAAAGACAAGTACCGAAGTGAAAGCCCTGGAACCGCTAGACGATAAATGGAAGATTCTTATGGCCGGAGATCATAGCATTATCGCTGATCATATCTGTGTGGCCTGTGGGGGTTATCCCAAATCCGCCATGTATGAATGGCTGGAGAAACTGGGACATAGTTTCGAACCACCTGTTCCGTCACTATTTACATTTAATATGCCGGGTCATCCTATTACTAAACTGATGGGAGTAAGCGTACCCAACGCGCGGGTAAAGATCATGGGCAGCAAACTGGAACAGGAGGGGGCTTTACTGATCACACACTGGGGGATGAGTGGTCCCGCCATACTCAAACTAAGCGCATGGGGTGCCAGGGAACTGGCAGCTATCAATTGGCAATTCTCCATTTTGCTGAACTGGTTGCCGGAATTCAATGAACAGGCATTGAAAGAAAAATTACAGACATTGCGTTTCAGCATTGCTGCCCAAAAAGTATATCATAAAAATCCGTTTGGCCTGCCACAAAGATTATGGGAATTTATTGCTGAGCAATCAGGTATCGATGCCGAAAGAAGATGGGCAGACATACCTGCAAAAGAACAAAATAAACTGGTCCGTAATTTATGCGCAGCTGAGTTTGCTGTGAAAGGAAAAACCACTTTCAAAGAAGAATTTGTAACGGCAGGTGGAGTAAAACTAAATGAACTCGATGCCAATACTATGGAAAGCAAAATAAGGAAAGGCGTTTATTTTGCGGGCGAGATAATAGATGTAGATGGCGTAACAGGGGGCTTTAATTTTCAGCATGCATGGACAAGCGGGTTTATCGCCGCCAGGTCTATTGCCAGCAAGTGAATCAGGGCGTTTTAATCACCCTGCCTGAACTATAATATTGCGAACGCGTGATAACGGGGTTTCCTTTATAAAGAATATTTCCCTTATAATAGATGATCGCATCCAGCTCATCGGTCACATTTACCTTAGTGTCTGCCAGGCCTCCATATTCAATGACCATCTTTTTTACTTCAAGATCACCGAGATCAGCAGTTCCTCTTGAGTTAGTATAAGTAAAACAGGTTTCCGACTTGCCATGCAGCGTAATGCCGGCGCTTTCCTGGAAAATATAAGCACCGGTATACCGGTTATTTACCGTCAGTTCAATATCACCGGCGCCCAACGCTGTTTCAATTTGCAGCGCGTCCACTTTTATGGTATCGGTATTACTGATATTGCCGCTGCCCCGGTAATCTATCTTTTGAAGATCCCTGAACTGAAGATGAACTGTGATCTTTTCACCAGGCTTCCGTAACCAGCGGCAGTCTGTTTTATTGGAGATCGTAAGTATGCCGCCTGAAATATCCCCGGAGATATTTGGTTGAATATTTTCGGGTGATTCAATGGTCATACTTTCATTATTCCCCTGCGTAAGTACCAGGTCGATATTGTCATTCAGTATGAGTTGACTGAAAGCAGCTAATGGACGCGTAACCGTGGTTATTTTTCCTGCTTCACCAAAGCAGCCAGGCTTTTTGCAACTGTTTATTGCTGCGAGCAAAAAGATAAAACAAGCGGAATAAAATAGTTGCTTCATAGATCTTAAAAAGTATAACCGATACCGGTATGAATAAAATCAGCCTGGCCGGAATGTATTTTTAATAATACCCCGGTATTCAGGTGTTTGCTTACCTGTACTTTAAACCCAAATTGCTGGAAAAGAAAAGGGAAACGGTCACGGTTGTATATATAAGCTCCGGCCTGCAAAGGGATGGATAGTTTGCCAAAGAAATGTTCATAAAAACCATATATGCCAGCCTGTAGTCTTTTTTTATTTTTCTGATCAGCAGGTGTTTCCAACGGATCGAATTCCAGCGAACGGTTATAATAAAGAATTAGACCGGCTCCGTATACATGATTAGCTGCA
This sequence comes from uncultured Terrimonas sp., assembly GCA_964528095.1. Classification (GTDB taxonomy): domain Bacteria; phylum Bacteroidota; class Bacteroidia; order Chitinophagales; family Chitinophagaceae; genus CAZGSG01. The sequence goes on along the minus strand of CAZGSG010000329.1, from coordinate 961 downwards.
AACCTCCTGGCAGCTTCCGCCTGCAGTACATTGATGAGATAATGTTTACCGCCAATCCAGGGAGCCTGTTTCACGCCTATGGATGTAAATAATCTATAGTTGATCTTGTTATTAAAACTATCTCTTTGTTTTTCATCGGGCGCTTCTATTTCTTTTTCAAAAGAGTATCGTAGGCCGGCACTGATAGCAGGAGTATTCAATCCAAGATTTGGTAAACTTGTGCCACCATTTGATACATGGATAAAGCTAAGACCGGCATTGACTGAAAGCCTGGGGGATAACCGGAACTCATTTTGCAGCATCATCAGTATATAGGCATTCAGCCTGGTGCCGATCAATGTATTCTTTGGATTGGTATGTATATCGAAAGGTTTGTTTACCCACCCGGGACCAGCACCCAGCCGGAAACCCATCTGGTAATTTGCTTTCCTGATCAATGGGGCTGTGATATAAGCCGAGATGGCATGCAGGTTGCCAATATATTTTCTGCTGCCGGTATTGCCATAGATATAACTGAATCCCCATTGCGGCAGTTTGTGTGATCGCTCCCAATGCCTGCTGCCGGCTGTTTGTTTCTGGAAATATATTTCCGCAAGCGAGGTATAGGAATCGCGGATATATTCTGCTTTTGCTTTGTTTATCAGGAATGATCCATAATGTCCCTGTATACCGACAGATGTATTTGAAAAGAGAGTGTTTTTTTTTGATTGGGAAAAGACAGGAGAGAAGATAAGTAAGAGCAACACAATAACACTTACTCTGATCAGTAGAGGATACACATTACCAGTTGCTTTAATCATAGGTTTCAGTATGCATAAATACCTGGCAAATGTATGGCTCAGGGGAAACTCTTTCAAATGTTTTGGCAGCTTGTTTCCCACAAAACCTACAGTTTATCCAATTGAGGCTTTAATTGTACATAAGCCCAGGCTGTAAAAGGCAGTATCAATAACGTCAGAAA
>CAZGSG010000328.1:0-6720 GCA_964528095.1 uncultured Terrimonas sp. | reverse complement strand
TTTGCAAAGAACTTGAAAAAAAAATATTTTAGATAATATTGGAGGGGGGGACTATTTGGAGTTTAAAAGGAATGGGAAAGGGAAATCGAACCCATTGAATTACACCTGCAAAAAACAGTCAATCAAACTGTCAAAATAGACGGCTTGTTAAAAAGGGGGTATGGAACCTGGTAAATCTCAGCAGGCTCTATCAGGAAGGGGACGTAATTCAAAAACGAAGGATCATGAGTTCGATTTACCCTGAAAAAATGATTTTTGACGAAATGAGTTATCGAACACCACGAAGAAATGAAACGGTTGATCTGATATACGCTGTGGACGCGGGTTTCAGCGAAAAAAAAACGGGAGAACCTGAGTCAAATTTCAAGTTCTCCCGGATGGTAGCCCGTACGAGATTCGAACTCGTATCACCACCGTGAAAGGGTGGTGTCCTAACCCTTAGACGAACGGGCCTTCTTCGCTGAAACTCAATGGCCAAAAGCCATGGTAACTAATTTATTTTTATTCTTTTAAACAGAAAAAAAATAAACTTCTGCGTTTTAAAGGACGGCAAAGATATGTTTGCACCGCTTTTTGTCCAAATGTTTTTCTACTTATTCCGGTTGTTTTTTATTGTTTCACCTTGTTTCGGCTCGTAAGCGGCAAAACAGCCTGAAAACAGGCGGCGAAATCCCGTACATATATTTAACTTTGCATTTCTAAAAATCAACCCCCGGGGCAAAAGCCGGGACCTTTATTTCAAATTCAATCTCTCAACTATGAGCAAAGTTAAAGTTGCAATCAATGGTTTCGGAAGGATCGGAAGACTCGTTTATCGCCAGATATACAAGATGGAAGGCATCGACGTGGTAGCGATCAACGACCTTACCAGCCCCAAGGTACTGGCCCATCTCCTGAAGTATGATAGCGCCCAGGGCCGTTTTGATCAGGAAGTAACAGCTACTGAAGATTCAATCGTCGTAAACGGTGATACCGTTAAAATATATGCACAAAAAAACCCGGCAGAAATTCCCTGGAAAGCGCATGAAGTAGATGTGGTGCTGGAATGTACCGGTTTCTTTACCGATAAAGAGAAAGCGGCGGCCCATCTTACCGCAGGCGCTAAACGCGTAGTGATCTCTGCACCGGCCACCGGCGATCTGAAAACAGTTGTTTTTAATGTAAACCATGATATCCTGGACGGCAGCGAGACTATTATCTCCTGCGCTTCCTGCACCACCAACTGCCTGGCGCCTATGGCGAAAGTATTGAACGATACCTATGGTATCGAAGTAGGTAGCATGACCACCGTACACGCTTATACCAACGACCAGAACACTCTCGATGCGCCGCATCCAAAAGGTGACCTGCGTCGTGCAAGAGCAGCTGCGGCGAATATCGTTCCCAACAGCACCGGCGCTGCGAAAGCGATCGGCCTGGTGATCCCCGACCTGAAAGGCAAACTGGATGGTGGCGCGCAAAGGATCCCTGTTATTACCGGTTCACTTACTGAACTGACCGTGGTATTAAAGAAAAAAACCTCTAATGACGAAGTCAATGCCGCCATGAAAGCAGCCAGCAACGAAAGTTTTGGCTACACCGAAGACGAGATCGTGAGCAGTGATATCGTAGGTATGCATTTCGGATCTCTTTTTGACGCTACACAAACCAAAGTGATCACTGTAGGCGACAAACAACTTGTAAAAACTGTTAGCTGGTACGATAACGAAATGAGCTATGTAAGCCAGCTGGTACGTACAGTGAAATATTTCGCAGGACTGATCAGTTAATCAGCCTGTTCTTCTCACTGTAATGAGCGGCCGACTCAAAATCTGCTGCTCATTACGGTTTTTTAATCCACCTCCACTGATCCGGCATACGAGATCAATCCTATCAAAAGTTCCAAAATCTTCTGCTGCAGAAGAAGATCCTCTATTCATTAAGCCACTCAATTACCAGCCCAGGCTGGGGAATTAAAAAATCAAAACCGTAGCGCGTCAGCCATTACGGGAACTATTTTGAGTTTTTAATTTTGATTCTTGAATTTTCCATTTAAGGTAACAAATGAAAATTAAAAATATAGATGGATTGTCTGCAAACGATCTCCAGCACGCAGTGGACAATGGGGGACGGTTCCTCTACTTTCCCTATACTATTTCTTTTATAATTGTTACCTTCAAACGTACTTCAGGTGTCTACCTCATCCGCGGCAACGAAAATCCGCGTGATCGTAGCCTCCGCTTTACACTGGCTTCTTTTTTGTTAGGTTGGTGGGGCATTCCCTGGGGACCTAAATACACGATCAAAAGTGTATTGACCAACCTGAAAGGAGGCAAAGATGTAACCGATGAAGTGATGTCTGTAGTGGCAGGCTACACCTTATTCGATGAAATAAACGAACAAAAAAATTGAACAGCATAAAACCAACCAGCATGTCAGCATTCAACGATCATAATTTTAAGGATGAAAAAGCCCTGGTACGTGTAGACTTTAATGTACCGCTCGATGATAAATACAATATTACCGATGATACCCGCATCACAGCAGCTATCCCTACTATCAAAAAAATCCTGGATGAAGGTGGCAAAGTGATACTGATGTCGCACCTGGGCCGGCCAAAAGATGGGCCTACTGAAAAATATTCGCTGAAGCACCTGGTAAAACATATCAGTGATCTGCTCGGTGGTATCACCGTGTTGTTTGCCGAGGATTGTATTGGTGAAAAAGCAGCATTGACCGCGAGTATGATGCGCCCCGGCGAAGTATTATTGCTGGAGAACCTGCGTTTTCATAAAGAAGAAGAAAAAGGAGATGAGAAATTTGCTGAGAAACTAAGCAGGCTGGGCGATGTATATGTAAATGACGCGTTTGGTACTGCGCACCGCGCACATGCGTCTACCGCGGTGATCGCCAAATTTTTCCCGAAAGGAAAAAAGATGTTTGGCCTGCTCATGGAAAGTGAAGTGGCCAGCGCGGAAAAAGTATTACATGGTTCCGAAAAACCATTTGTAGCGATCATCGGCGGAGCAAAAGTATCCGACAAGATCCTCATCATGGAAAATCTCCTGGAAAGAGCTACCGATATTATCATTGGTGGCGGTATGGCCTATACATTCATGAAAGCGGCCGGCGGCAATATCGGTAAATCGCTTTGTGAAGACGATCGCCTGGATACCGCAAAAGAGATCATGAAAAAAGCAGCGGATAAAGGCGTGTGTATTCATTTGCCATCCGATTCAATTATCGCCGACAAATTTGCGGCAGATGCGCAGGATTCCAGTGCACCTTCCAATAATATCCCCGATGGCTGGATGGGATTGGATATCGGTCCCAATGCAAGAGAGCAGTTTTGTAATGTGATCAAACAATCGAAGACCATATTATGGAATGGCCCCATGGGTGTGTTTGAAATGGAAAAATTTCAACAGGGTACAAAAGCCATCGCTGTTGCGGTAGCTGAAGCCACACAGGACGGTTCATTCTCACTAGTAGGTGGTGGTGATTCCGTTGCTGCGGTCAATCAATTTGGCTTTGCTGATAAAGTGAGTTATGTATCAACAGGCGGCGGAGCCATGCTGGAGTATTTTGAAGGCAAAACCCTGCCGGGGATCGCCGCCATCGAGGCATGATCACCTGGCTGAAAAATAAAGTAGGATCAACGGTAAAGCGGCAATAAGAAAAATCCCCTTTCGTTATCTAGTAATATAAACCCGGCTTATTTATGCAAACTAATTTTCTTCGGCTAAGCGTAGTCGCATTTATTACCCTCCTGGTATTTAGTGCCTGCCAAAAGGAGCGTAGTTTTCAGAATGATGCGGATCAGCAACCGGGTACAGGTGGTCCTTCCGGGCCAGGGAGTGGTACGGGTACTGCTGCAGCAATAAAAGGTGATTGGAAATTTATAAATAATGTAGTTAAAACCCATGTGACGGTAGAAGTTAACGATGCCGGCCAGAACATGAAATCGACAACAGAAAGCAATTATGCGACAGAAAATAATGGAGGTACACTGACCATTACTGATAATCAATTTCTTTTTAAGGGCATTACCTATGCGGCGAATTCTACTGCTCATTCAAAAACATGGCTCAATGGTTTGTTGGTGAACGAGATTGATCTGCCATTCAATGCGGCCACTCCGCCTACTGATTATACATTTGACTATGTGCGTAATAGTGCCGATTCCATTACATTCCCGAACGGTTCAAGCCTCATGCCTGGGGCACCGGGCTCAACCGGCCCCACTACGGGTCCTTTAGGTGCCCGTATCAGCGTTACGGCCGGCGTGCTTACTGTTAACGCGATAATGAATAATAAGTCTACCATTGATCAGGGCGGTACGCCGGCTGCAATTACCATGCTGGCAGAATCGTTGATGAAATTTTCCCGATAAACACAATGTATTGCGTCTCTACTGGCCCGTCATCCAGGCCGGTAGAGACGTCATCCCGGGCCGTTATTATTAAACTTACAACTGTACTGTTTGCAAGACCCGGGACCTTTCTCTAAATGCTTCCCTGTATTCGCCGAGACGCAAGGCATTGCGTCTCTACCTGGGCTTTATCTCCACAATCTTATCATTCGTCCCATTACTCGTACTCAAGTACACTACCCCAGCCGGAGAAATACAAATATCTCTCAACCGTCCATATTCACCCGTGAAGTACTCATTAGTAGAAGCAACACCCGTGAATGCACCTGTTAACTTCATTTGATATAACCGTGAATTTTTCAACGTTACCAGCAGCAGTGAATTTTTCCATTGCGGTATCAGGTCGCTGTTATAATAATCAAGACCGCAGGTAGCGATAGTTGGTGTCCACGCCTGTATCGGTTCGGCCACGTTATTGGCGGTACAAAAATCTTTTTCGCCATTTGTATTACAGAAACCCTCTACGTCAGGCCAGCCATAGTTGCGGCCTTTTTCAATGATATTGATCTCGTCATCATTATTGGGCCCGTGTTCGGAGCTGTACAATTTATTATTGGCAAATACCAGCCCCTGCGGATTACGGTGTCCGAATGACCAATAAGGATTACCTGCAACGGGATTGTCGCCAGGAATACTACCGTCCAGGTTGAGGCGAAGGATCTTTCCGTTTACCGCGCTTTTATTCTGTGGTAAAGACTGGTTAGCGGCATCTCCGGTAGTAATAAATAATTTATCATTCAGGATGAGCAGGCGGCTGCCATTGTGAATGCCTGCGGCAGCAATATTATCAAAAATGGTCAGTGGGCTCGAAAGCGTGGTCCCATTATAGGTATACCGTACTATTTTTTCCTTATAGCTGCCACCGCCCTGGTAATTGTATACCACAAAGACATGGGGTGTAGTAGTGAAATTAGGATGGAGCGCCATACCAAGTAACCCACCTTCGCCATTGCTAACTACTTCGGCAATAGTAAGCAAGGGACTCAGCGTGCCGGTAGCGGGGTTGAGGCGACTGATCCTGCCCCCACGCTCGGTCATCCATATATGATTATCTGGTCCCCACAGGATCTCCCAGGGATTGCTCAGATTGGTCGCGATCACGCTATCCCTGATCTCCACGGCACCAGGAGGTTCTGTATTATTATTCGTTGATTTTTTGCAGTAAATAGCCGCGAGCAGCGGCAGCAGCAATAGCCACGCATAGTTTTTCATGGTTATAAATTGTAGACAGGAAAGGGCTAAAATCATGCCGCAAGGTTAGCAAGAATAGGAAGGCGGCACAGTATAATTTGACGAATCGTAAAATTAACGTGGCGAAATACGAAAAGTGTTACTTTTAATGTCACAAAAAGTAAACTACCATGAAATAAGCCATAAAATTCTTCCTGTCAATCGTGAATGAATAGTTGGCGAATTACATGCGACCATTAAAAGAATAAAAAACACACACATGAAATGAGCTCTGAAATTCTTCATATCGATGGTGAATGAATAGTTTGGCGAATTCCATGTGACCATTAAAAAAAAATAAAAAACACACACATGAAAGGAACCCGTAATATCGGACTGTTAGTGATCGTTGGCATTCTCGTTATTTTTATTTTCTGGGGATGTAATGGGTACAATGGTCTTGTAAAAGAAGATGAAACAGTAAAGAACACCTGGAACAATGTACAAAGTTCCTACCAGCGTCGTGCAGACCTGATACCTAACCTGGTGAGCACAGTAAAAGGTGAAGCAAACTTCGAACAACAAACACTGATACAAACTGTAGAAGCCCGGTATAAAAACCTGAACAGCGTAAAAGTAGATCCGGCCAACCTGACTACAGAAAACATAGCCAAATTCCAGGCGGCGCAGGGTGAAATGAGCAGCGCGCTAAGCCGTTTGATGGTGGTGGTGGAAAATTATCCCAACCTCAAAGCCAATGAAGGATTCCGTGCATTGCAGGCAGAACTGGCAGGCACAGAAAACAGGATCAATGTGGCGCGTAATGATTTTAATGGTGCTGTCAATAAGTACAATACCAAAGTGCGTTCTTTCCCGATGAATCTTCTTTCCGGCATTACCGGCTTCAAAGTAAAAGAAGGATTCAAAGCAGACGAGGGTTCGCAAAATGCACCAAAAGTAGATTTCAATACACCCACTACTAAATAAAACTTGTTGAAACTATTTCCCTGGAAAAAAACAAGCACTTTCTTCTCTGCCGCAGAGCGGGAGCATATCGTGGAAGCGGTACGCAATTCTGAGCGCCGTACAAGCGGAGAAATTCGCGTGTTCATCGAAAAGAAATGCGCCTATATGGACGC
>CAZGSG010000327.1:0-6720 GCA_964528095.1 uncultured Terrimonas sp. | reverse complement strand
CGTATGTCCAAAAAAAATCCAGGGATATTTTTGTATCCGAAGAAATTACACAAACTGCGTTCATTAAATTCTGGGAACATCAAACAAGGGCTTCTATTTTGCGTGATAGCCCAGAAAAGCTGTTATTCTTTATTGCCAAAGCATTACTCGTAGATCATTTCCGGAAAAAAAATACCATTGTTTCAATAGAACATGCGTTCGCTGATTTTGAAAACATACCCGACAATAGCCTGGAGCAGGCACATACTTCCCTTCAGTTCGACAAAATAGTGCGAACCGCCGCCGATACTTTGCCCGACAGGCAAAAGCAAATTTTTGAGATGAACTATTTCCATGGATTAAAACATGACCAAATAGCCGAAGAACTCAATATTTCTCACCAAACCGTTAAGAACCTGCTGGTAAAAGCCATGAAGCAGGTTCGTAAGCTTACTGCCCGGCAATTTCTTTCCTTGTTTATTGGCATTTTATGATTTGCCTGTAAGTGGAAACTCCCCTCATGTTACCAAATTGTAAACTCCGGTATTAGCATGGTACGATAGGTGCTCCTGTACGGTATAGCATGTAAATAGTCTTTGTAAATGAACGGGCGTCATAACAATTTTATTCATGGATTAATAGACCGGTGGCTGAAAGGCACTTCTACCTCACAGGAGGAAGAACAACTTCAGAAGTTTTTCATTCAATATGACCTTACTGAAGACGAACCCGGAAGTGCAGCTGAATTTAATCCCAACAAAGAGCAATCGGAGCGAATATTTGCCCGGCTCATCGGGCGCTTATCGCTGGGTGAACCGGCACCCCGGGTCCGTAGCCTTAACAGAAAATGGATTTTGCGCATAGCAGCCACTGTTATACCTCTCATAATAGTAACGGCTGGCGCTTATTACACAACGAAGAAATTTCAGAAAAATGGATTTATCACATCTGCTCAAAAGCAGATCGTTAATAATGCCAGCGAAATTCTTCATGTCAGGCTAATCGATGGCACTGGTATATGGTTAAACAAGAATGCCTCCATTCAACTTGATACATCAACCTTTAACGAACAAAGGAACATCAGCTTTGATGGCGAAGCCTATTTCGATGTAGCACAAAATAAAACGCATCCCTTTACTATTACTGCCGGTGGCCTTACAACGACTGTTCTGGGAACAACCTTCGTTATTAAAACAGATACGGCACTTGCACACACCACCGTTACATTGTTTACCGGGAAGGTATCTCTAAATACCAATGCAACCACTACCCATTTGATACATCCCGGAGAAGATGCAACTTATGATGCATTATCCGGTCAATTAAAGATTGCACCGGCTTCCGCATATGCTATTGCATGGATGACAAAGGAAATTGTTTGTAAAGAAGAACCACTGGAAGAAATCATCCGGTATTTGCAGGAATACTACAGTATACCGATAAACATGATTAAGATCCCTGCTGGAAAAAGGTTCTCAGGAACCTTGTTACTCAAAGGCGATATATCCAGTGTTTTGGACAGACTGCTATTTGTACATCAGCTACATCACAAAAAGAATCAGAACAGTATAACCATTTATTAAATCTGTCATGTAAAGAATAAAGTAACACTGCATTCAAACGCAGTGGCGGGAAAGCTTTGCCCACTCTTATCAATACTACTTAAAAAACAACAGCCAAACATGTACAAAAAACAAACGCAACATTCAGCTAAACAGCAGGGCCGGCAACGGGCTCTTGCTGCTATTATCTGTTGCGTCATTTTCGCTATTGGCCTGCAAAGCCATGCGCAGGTTAACCCAGCAAAAGGTAATCTGGGAACCATTATCCGGGAGGTGGAAAAGAAATGGAAAGACTTTAAATTCCTGTATGATTTTGAAGCTCTTCAAACAAGGCAAGTGGATAAAAAGCCGGACATAGCTGGCTCTACCTGCGAACAGGTATTAAATTACCTGCGGAAGGCCGGGTTTATTACCTGGCGTGCAGAAGGAAATTCTATCTCCATTGCAGTTTTACCCGCTCCTCAAACACCAATCATTTCAGGCAAAGTATCCGGTAAGATCATAGATGAAGAAAATGGGCTTCCCGTTACCGGTGCAACAATCATGATCGGCAATACAGGAAAAACAACCGATGATAACGGTGCGTTTACGTTCTCCTTACCTGGAGGAAATTATACCGCCAATATTAGCTATGTAGGCTATGGTGCTAAAGAGGTTAACAATATAGAAGTTAGAAATAACGATGTGTTCGAACTAAACGTAACCCTTAAACGCGAAAAAGGGCAACTGGAAGCAGTGGTAATAAAAACTTCCGCTAAAAAAGAAGGTATCGCCGCTTTATATGCCCAGCAAAAAGCCAGCATATCCATGACCGATGGCATATCGGCTGCGCAGATCGGCCGTACCGCAGATAATAACGTAGCCCAGTCATTACGCCGCATGGCGGGTGTAACGATCAGCGAAGGGAAATTTGTAACCATCCGCGGGCTCAGCGAACGCTATAATAATGTAAAGCTCAATGGAGCAGAAATGCCTTCCACCGAGCCTAACCGTAAGAATTTTTCTTTTGATGTGATCCCGACTGCCCTGGTCGATAATATAGTAGTGGCAAAAACCTTCGTTCCGGAAATGTCGGCAGAATTTGCCGGAGGATCGGTTAGTGTGAACACACTTTCTATTCCCAATAAAAGGTTTCTGACGCTGAGCCTGGGTACAGGTTTTAATACCAACAGTACCGGCAAAGATTTCTGGGGCGGGAAACGATTCAATTCCGATTATCAACTGGGCAATGCCAAAGAAAGGTATTGGTTCGGAAGGGACTGGAATCCGCGTTGGTATAGCCAGATAACTGCAGGCGACAGTTATAATACACTTCCAAAGAACTTCAAGAACCAGGGAGCAGCTAATGCAATGAATGCTAAAGTACCTAATACCTGGAATCTTTACAGATATACTGGTGCCCCCACTCAAAGTTATTCAATCAGCACAGGTCTTCCTTTTGCCATAAAGAAAAACCATTTCGGTATCGTTGCCGGTGTTAATTACCGCCACGAAGAAACTACGGAAGATTATGGTTCGGACGCCGACCTGGATCCCGAAAATGAGCAATACAACAACGACGAAAATTTCACCAAGCTCTATGCCTCCAAAAGATTCAATTTTATAACAGGTACAGGTGTACTGGCTAATATAGGCTGGCAAAATGGTGGTAATAAGATCAGTTGGAAAAACATGTACAATAATCGTTTTGTAAATGCCAGTTATTATCAGCAGATGAGGAAAGAGTCGGAGGCTAAAACCATTACTTTTTTTAATGACCCGCGCCGTACACAGGTGTTTCAAACCCGCCTGGAAGGTTCTCATAAGATGTTGAATGACCGGCTTACGCTTGCCTGGTATGGCGACTATAATGATTTGAGCCGGGTGCAGATGGATGAGCGTAATATCCGGGGTACAGTTATTAATGGACAGGATGATAAAGGATATAATCCGCTTGTACAATGGGGTTACCTGGGAGTTACCGATGGCGGCTTTTCGCATATCTTCAGAGGCAAGCTAAACGAAAAGAAAAAGAATTTTGGTGCAGATGTTGAAATGCCATTCAAGGTACTGGGTAATCTGCAGAAGATCAAAGCAGGTTATCAAAGCAGTTTCCGCAATGCTCATTATACACAGAGTGTATTAAATGTAGGTTTTACCAAACCGGAAGCTGGAGGAAGCAATTCGCTGGAAGATTTTTTATCCCCGGAAAAATTCCTGGATTCCACTTATTATTATATGGGATATATGAGCGTACAGTTGCCGGATGCAGTGGAGGATTATTATAATGGATCACTGGATATAAGATCTGTTTTTATTCAGGGCGATTTCAGCTTCTTTAATAAGTTACATATTTCCGGAGGTATACGCCGTGAGGATTCTCACTTTTTCACAGACGGTGTGCAACTGGATATAGGTAACAGCAGGTTTATTGATTCTGCACGCACAGACAATGAAATTAATTGGTACCCATCGGTCAGTGCGATTTATAACCTGACCAGTAAGATCAATTTGCGCGGTAGTTACTCCAAAACAATTTCCCGCTTCGATTTCCGGGAGCTCTCTTCCACTACTTACTTCGACATTGCGCAGAATATGAAAACCTATGGTACCGACTCCCTTCGCAATACTTATATTAAGAACTACGACCTACGGCTTGAATGGTATCCCTCACCCGACGAAATCATAAGTATAACCGGCTTTGTAAAGAAATTCACAGACCCAATAGAGTTGAATGTTGCCATGCACGCAGGCCGACTGGTTGCCAGGCCAATGAACCTTAAATCTGCTATCGGAAAAGGACTTGAGCTGAACTTCCGCAAGTCGCTCGGTTTTATCCATGCAGGTACTTCATGGCTTAAGAACATCTATGTTTCAGGTAATGCCATGTATATGAAAATGAATGTGGAATATCAGCAGGAAAAAAGTTACGGCAAAGATTCCGTACGTAACCGGCCTTTGCAGGATCTTGTTCCATATTCCATCAATGCAGCGCTTAGCTGGGAAGGTGCCCGTTTTGGTGCATCAGTCAATTATGGAACTACCGGCCGCAAACTTACCAGGGCTTCTGTTACTGAGTTCGAAGACGAATACCTGGCACCAAGGCATGTAGCAGACCTTCAGGTGAGCGCCCGTTTTCTAAAAAACAGGATGCAGATCAAAGTCAATGTGAGCGATCTGCTGGCGCAGCCCATTATTATTTATAGAAATATGGGTTATAAACATGCTATTAAAGGTTGGCTGAACGATGAGCAGGATTATTATAAACCCTATACTGATGATATGAACTATAACAAGGGCAAGGACTGGGTAAACCGTAAATATGAAAGGGGATCTACTTATTCGATGTCTATAAGTTATAATTTTTAAAAGGTTCAAAACAGAGTAAGATGAAAAATCTTGTATATATATTTCTGCTGGTGATTGCCGGCTGTACAAAAGATTATAAAGGACTGTATGACAAAGATTTTATCCAGTTTGTGATTACAGTCGATTTTGCATCACCTAATTATGACTATGAAGCAAAATTTGGCGAATTGACATATGAAGTAGTCAGATACAGTCCTGCAAATCCAGACAGACCCGGCATTCCAAAATCTATGCTGAATGCAGATGGTTCTGTAACCGGGCCATTGGAGATCACCCCGATCTATCTGGGAGTGCGGCAAAAGCCCTTCGTATTTAATGTTACGATCAAAGCGGGTACTGAGTTGCGCTTTCGCCAGGCGCTTGGCGATGAGTTGCGTTTGATCAGCAACCCCGAAGATGAAAACCGTTATACAACTTTCACATTTCAGCAATTGACGGACTGGAGCAAGTTTTTTGCTCCTAAAGCCACTTTCAATGGTGAATTGATCGATATGTTCGGTACGAACTATATCCCTAAAGATAAAAGGACTGGTACGTTTCGTTTTTACCAGGCTCAGGGAAATAATCTGAACAGGTACGAAGGGAAGTTCGACACCAGTATCCAAAAGCCGGAGACCATTGTTGAAAACTATACCATTTCTGAAAATGAAACATTGATGCTGGCTAAGCCGGTAGGCTCTCCGATGCTGAGCTGGAATGATGTAATAGCCAATCAATACACAACCCTGAACGTACGGATCGTTTATGGCAGTGCAAGTGGCACTCAATGGCATTATACTTACAAGAACGACTGGATGTCGGGCAATTACGATAACTATGTTTTGAAGAACAATCTTGCAGACACGGTACGCCTTTATAAAATAACCAACAATGAAAAGGATACTACTTTGTCGCGGGTAATTCCGGGACCATTTCAGGAAGGGCAGACAATTGATTTTATCGTGAATGGAGATGATATGATTCCTAATTTATATGATGGTCCTGCTCCAACCAGCCGTTCGCACGTGTTTTTAAAAATGGGTTACAAGAGAGCGGAGCAAGGCACGATAACAATTCCTGCTGTTAAAGTGAAAGTTTATCTTGCCAAAGAAGATGCGGGTATAGGAATGCATAAAGTAAAGTTGCTTGAAGAAGTGGAAATTAATAGCCCCTCAGCAAATAGTGCCGTAGTTTATGCCAATGCTTTTGAAACGAATACAATGGATGTTGTTCCTGTAGGAACTCCTGAGCCAGCCGAAGAATTGGTGATGGAATATATTCCAAACTATATAGTTGAAGTAACCGATGCATCTACCGGCGAACTTTTAACAAGCCGTACCCTGGATGTGATCCAATATTTGAAGCTTAAAAACCCAAGCATGGTCGTATGGCCGCTTGCACTGAGTTATAAACTCCTTTATTTTATTGTTGATGGAAGCAATGGAGATATTACAATTGCGTATGGTAGTGGTGCATGGTAGTAAATACATACTATTAATACCTGCTTAAAAAAACAAAAGCCAGCAAATGCTTGATTTTGCTGGCTTTTGTTATTTAGCCACTATCCAAAATAAAAAAACTCCCCTTTCAGTGAAGCTTCCTCTGAACCGGATCTGACGATTCCCGAACTCATGAAGGATGGAGTTTGAAGACCTTTACAATTAAAAGCCCTGCAGATTAATATCTTCACTTTCCAGCATCTCTACTTTTTTTCCCATCTTTTTCTGGATGATGTGAAAATGATGCTGGTCTGCAGGACATATCAGCGATACAGCCCTGCCCGGAACCCCTGCCCTGCCGGTGCGGCCGATGCGGTGAATGTAATCTATAGGAGAACGTGGCAGCTCGTAGT
>CAZGSG010000326.1:0-6736 GCA_964528095.1 uncultured Terrimonas sp. | reverse complement strand
CTGCGATCAATTTATTTGTTCGTGATATGCCTCGTCTATCAATAGATATTGATCTTACTTATTTACCAATAGAAGACAGGCGTTTTGCATTATATGCTTTGTAGCGACAGACCGATCAATGAAATCATCAATCCCAACTTCCTTGACCAGCGGGTTACTATGGACAAGCAGTTTGCTGGTATGACTGATGAATCATTTAGCTACGAAGAATTTGAGCAGGTACGGGATACGTTGGTAGCAACTATTCATAAAAACCTCACTGAGGAAGACAAGCAGTTTTTATTAGGGATCAAAAATGTAAATCCGGATTGGACATCATATAACTTCCAGAATTACCCGGCCATTCAATGGAAATTGCAAAATCTTCAACGCCTGAAAGATAAAAACCCCGAAAAGCATCAGGAACTTTATTCACTGCTTGAAAATCAGCTATACCGGTAAAAGATAAAGTGCTATTGACGTTTATTAAATCTTGATCAATTAAACCTTGTTCAATGGAAAACTGATCGCTTCCAATTTTAATTTATTACATGAATAGGTAGATAATGCCCTGGGAGTTCGAACGCAAAAACGCCTTCAAATCTTTCGACTTGAAGGCGTTTCATTTTTTCTGCGGAGTTAAGCATCGGTAGTTCGAACCGGTTTATGGCCGAACTTAATGAAGTACAAGAGTTTATTTCAGGAGCGGCAAGGAGTAACCCCTAGTCCGGGTTAGAAGAATAAAGCCGAGCAGCAAAACATAACATCATCTGGATTAACTTTACTCAGCAGCGGTTCAGGCTGAAGAATCACAAAACACCAGCACAGCAGGAAATCTTGATTGTTGTGTGCCAGCATAGGCCGAATGCACTAAAGACAACGAAAAGACGTTAACGGACAGAAATAACGAATTAGATAAGTATGAAGCAACTTTTAATTTTTATTGGAGGTATGATTGCAGGAGTTTTACTCTTATATGCAATCGGGTTTAGGACAGAAAGCTCTTTAAAAGAAAAATTAAGACGGGAACTGATTGAAACACTATCGAACGACCTTATAAACCTAAACCAAGAACCAGAAGTTCAATACATAGAAGTAAGAGGAAAGAAAGGAAATGTGACTTTACACACAGGTATGTCAAAGGATTCTGTACGGATACTTGTAGGCAAACCTGATGAAGTTGAATTACGTTCTTATGGGAATGCACTTGAAGACTGGGGTTATAAGATTAGGAATAATTATGTGTCTGACTTAAAAATAAATTTTGAAGACGCAAAATTAAAGAGCCTTCGACAGAATTAAAAGTGTGCGGCTTGCATGTATTAAAAATGAAAAGCGGTGAAGAAAAATGGCCCTTGTACTCAGAGTGGTTATCTAAAGAAGAGAAGATATGACGGAACTAAATAAAATAAGAGAGTTTCTGCTTGAGGCCAGGTAACACTTCGGAAAACTTTTGTCGGTAATGATGGATAGGCGTCTAACTCTTGATACGGAACTGAACTCAAATTTTATACGATAGATTGTTTCTCAAAAGCAATATGAGCTAATCGCTTTCCAACTTTTACTATTTTATGCGTGAGATAAATTCATAATATGGGAAAAGAGCATGCTGGCGGTTTTTTCGACATTTCAGTTTTTGAAAAAACTCAACACAAAGTCGGGTTTTACCATATCCTCCGTTGGTAATATATGCTTCTAATTTAAATAGTTACTGTCATCCCAAAAAAACAGTAATTCCACCCCGCAGTTATATTGTGTAAGAATAACACCAAAGTTGAAGCAGGCCTAGTATGTTGCTTTCAATTCGGCGCATGTGAAAAAGGAGAGAACAAGAGATTGCTGGCAATACCAACATTCCAATAATGCAAGAAATATTCTCGTAATAAAAGTTTTCTATATTTAGGATATAATAAGTTATTATGGGCTATGATTTACATATAACACGGCAGGAAAATTGGTTTGATGAAGATCGAGCAAAACAAATTTCAATTGAAGAATGGAAAGAATTCGTTGCTAATGATCCCGAAATGAGGTTGGATAATTATGCAGAAGCAGATTTGGGTAATGGAGAAGTTCTGAGAGTGGGCGAGGAAGGATTAACTGTCTGGACAGTATATTCAGGAAGTGATACAGTTTGGTTCGGCTTTTTTAAAGGCAACATAAGTGTAAAGAATCCTGATGATGAAATCATTCAAAAGATGTTGGCGATTGCGGAAAAGTTTAATGCCAGAGTACAAGGAGATGATGGTGAATTATATTGAAAAAGAGATGTTAATCAAGTAAAGCAACTCATAAATAGCTAGCCCCATCTAAGGTTAGTATCCCAAATAGCAAACGTGCTCACCCCCACCACTGAACCTAGATTTTACACCATTCCCCAAAGATATTTCCTGTCCTAAATATTACTTGATACGTTCTTAATTTTATAGACTTCACCGGGACATAAATAAGAAAACCCGCAACTAGCGCGGGCTTTACTTCAAACTTGCGACAAAGAAGTAGCAGCATAATCCTGTAACACATGCTCCGAAAACTTCATTTCTGGTAAAGTGACCTGTTCTTCATCCTCATTCAGGCGATAAGTAAAGGCTATTATGAAATCCAGATGGAGGCAGCAAAAACCTATATAGTATATTATACAGCGTAAGGCAATCTTATAAGCAAAGGAGTGTTTCCACAGAACGCTCTCTTGCTTTATGCCGGGACACAATGTGTATAGAATGTTACCTGGCAACAAGCAGCTTGAATTCTACTTCTCTTTCAATTTTCGTATAGCAGCTACAGCAGCTTCACCGGCATCAGGATCATTCACGACTGTTTTCAACAAAGCAATATGTGTACTATCTCCAAGATCAACAATGAACTGAATTGCCTGGTTCAATTGTTTTTCAGAATCAGGGAACTTGTATACAGACTTTCGTGAACTTGGGTCTAGCAACGCCCTTTGTGCACAAATTAGTATTTCGTGTGCAAACTCACTTTTTATGGTATTAACTGGGAAGTCAAATCGTAAAGGATCTGTAGCCAAGACTCTATATTTGCCAATCACTTCACTACAAAGAGAACAGGATAATTCAGCGCAATCAGAATGAATGATTGTCCAAAGCGGCTTACAATGTTCAACAACTTGTACTTTATCCATATCAGTCCGGTTAATCCAATAATAAATCTCCGCCATTGACGCAATAGCTTTGTGACAAGTATTATTATAATATGAAAGAAAAGAAACCAATGGATAATTATACCTACCATGATATATGTAAGCCATCAATAAAACATCGAACTCAACAGAAGGAAAATGCGCAGACATACCGGAAACAAATCGAAATCTTTCAAGCAAAAAACACACCTTTTCTTTAATCAATTTTGCTGTCTGATAAATAAGTAAAGGAATGAACATCGTGTCAATAGCGCCTCTTAATGCCGCTTCATAAAATATCTCCTTTTCTTGAGGCAGCAACTCGTCAATACATTCACAGTATACTATATCATAAGGATGATCAAATTGTTTCGAGTAAAGTCCCCAAGCTAGAACACTAACATCCGCTGAATTATTTTGTACGACTGCAGCCACTTCCTGGATAACTTGCTCCCTATGAGATTCTAAATCCTCCTCCAATTGGCCTAGTGCATTGAGTGCATCTATGAACCAACTGCTTAACCAGATATTTTCCTCGCTCTGCATGGCCTCATTGATGAGTTTACCTAACTCATTTCTTTCTTCATCTGTAGACCAACAATAACCAACAATTTCCAGCAATGACAATTGCAAATGATAAGGTAAAGAATGCCATTTACTTAATGCATCTTTGATCACCGCATAAAAATGCTTTGAAACATCATCATTGCGAATCAGAATCAATAAGTAATACAATTGCGCCAAAGAAAAAGAATGCATCGAAATACCATGAGCCCAAGTCATATCAGGGCGTTTTTGTAGGAAATGGAAATTCCCTGACTGCAAGCCATCAAACAATCTGGTAAGGGCTGATCTTTCACTATAGACACCAACATATGCAGTGTCAAATAATTCTTTTTTTAAACTGAATCCATTTTGCCTGGCTTCTTCCTGTAGTTGTGTCCTCCAATACTCCAGCCGGTTGTCCATCTCCTGAACAAGCGCCATGATCTCTGCTACATATTTCCCGGCCACATTCAACCTACCTATCAACAAGATCAAAGAAACCTCGAATCCTGACCACTCAAATCCGGAAGCAGGTTCAATCTCTATCCGATAGAAATCATTATCACCGATCTTAAAAACAAGCTGTCTAATTTCAATTCTCATTTTATCTATGACTCGACTGCACTCCTGATTTAGCAATAGCGCAGCACCGGGCCCCGCTTCACCATAATACAGTTCCTGCAACAACTCCGGCACCTGGATCGTTCTAACACAACGTGCGATTGTTTCTATATCCCGAAGCCCGCCAAGTATCCACAATCGTTCCTTTGCATACTTTGGATCTCTCATCACAGCTTCAATATTATCTCCACTTGCAGCGCTGGCCCTTATGACCGCTTCAGCAGTAAAGAACTGCAGGAACAATTCATGAACGAAATTGACCTTATGAAGCCTGAAACGGAGTAGTTGTCTCTCTCTGGCTTTCTCCAATATCCTTTCTTCAATATCATGTTGTTCCATTAGCCTGCCCAGCTCACTTATAGTGAGGTTATAGCTCATTTGAACAGCACAATTTCCTGCCATCATCGCCAGCAATGCAATACCTCGCTGCCCATCAGTTCCCAACTTTTTCCTAACATACAGGTCAAATAATTCAAAACGACTCAGGGCACCAACCGGCTCACTGGCTATTTCCCCAATCATCCTGGCTTCCAAGCCTGTATTAACTACCTCCAACAGAGAGTTTAATCGTAAAACGGCTTCAGGAGCAGCATGCTTTAAAGCGATCCGCCGTTTAATTTCCAGTGACGGAGGAAGTACCACTATTTCCAAAGGATTCAGGAGGGCTGCATCCACACACCCAGGCTGAGTAACGAGGACACATCTGAGCAAGTAACGATCACAGATGATGCGAAGATTACGAAGCAACCGTGGCCGAAGATCCTGCCTGCATTCATTAATACCGTCAATGATCAGGATTACATGCTTTTCGAGGTAGCTGGTAAGAGAAAAAAGTTCAGATAATTTTGCAACACCCAATAACCCAAATTCTTCTTCCAACATAGGACGCAGCTTACCTGCAAAATCCTTTGCCTCGATGATTATTGGCACTCCACCTGTCTGCAAAGCATCGAGGCCGATTCGTTTTGCCAACAATGACTTTCCGCATCCAGCTTCGCCTGACACCAACACGTTGGCTTCATGGCCAATTTGCTGCTTCAATTGATCCGACAATACTACATCATTACCAATTTTACATTGAACCGGAATCAGGTGACTGATCTCTGGAGCATACAGGCTCTCAAAGTTCTTCGCATAGTGCTGTATCAATTTTATACCAGGCAGTCTCGATTGATCCCAGGCATCTGCAGCCTGGTGAACAGGTATCAGGCTTAGCGATCCTGCAAATTGTCTCCACTCCTGCAGAGAACAACCATTTTGTTGGGACGGTATGTTGAAACTTGTGAGTTCAGAGAGGTTCTTCACTGACACTTTATGATCGCTGCTAACAATAGCGGATCCTGGAGGAAGAGCTGGAACAAGCAATAAAGTGGCATTAGGATAGCCAACGTTTCTATTAAGCAGCCCTGTCAAATAATCCTTCACACGATAGCCAGCGTTGAGGGTCTGCTGGTAGTAGTTACCGGTTGCGGTATAATGCCCACTTGAGGAACGCAACGACCATCCCCCATTATGCAAGCCTTGAATCTCTCGCTGGCATCCCTTGATCTCAAGGACTATTCCATACCCTTCAAAGCCAATTACTAAGTCAACCTGTGTACCGTTGACTTGAAAATTAGCCATTAACACAGCAGGTATCCTGGCACTTTTCAGGATATCATAAATATGGTGCAGCGCAGTTCGTTCCGATTCATATTCTATCGGTTGCCCGATATAGAGCTCTACTTGGGACATGAGATATTTGGTTATCACAATAATACCGCATTGTCATTGCATATTAAAATATTAACCAAAATCACCAGCGCTTGATAACTTAATCCCATTTGTTCCAGTTTCGAGGTTGAATTTATTAAACGAGAAGAGGAAATGAATTTTCACCGGATAAGGATACTATAATATTCAATTTTATACTATGAATATTTTTCTTACCGCATTAAGAAACTTAGAAATAATTGACCCTGGAGTTCGAACCGGTTAACAAATCGTCAATTAAGGACTGAGCAGAGCTTGAACATAATCGCCAAAATACTTCGAACGCAAAAACGCTTCAAATCCAAAGACTTGAAGGCGTTCATTTATTTTCAGTGTAGTTAAGCATCGGTAGTTCGAACCGGTTTTATGCCTGACTGAGCGAGGCTTATCGGTTTTTTTCCTCCCTTAATTCACTCCCTACTTATTAAATGAAAACATTAATTTAGTTATAACCTTCGTTTTCAAATAACACCATATTATGAATAAGGGCTACAATTACCTGCAGAAATTGCCGTTGCCCAATGTTTAAATAGTCTTTCTTATTATGGTACATTTTTGTAATTTGAAGGACTTTGAAGCATTCCAAGGGCGAAATCAACTAAAATAGATAAAAGCTATAAAACATAAAAAGTAGATAATGACTGAGGCTATAATTTTTGTCTGCGCTGTTCTAGGTACAGTTATAGCTTACATTACTTT
>CAZGSG010000325.1:0-6763 GCA_964528095.1 uncultured Terrimonas sp. | reverse complement strand
CCGTAGGTTCATACGTAACACAGTTTGAACAGATGGTGGCTGATTTTGCAGGCGCCAAATATGGCGTTGCGGCCGTGAACGGGACTGCAGCCCTGCATATATCCCTTTTATTATCCGGAGTAAAAAGAGATGATTATGTGATCCTGCCCAATCTCACATTTGTTGCTTCGGCCAATTCAATAAAATACCTTGGAGCAGAGCCCTTGCTCGTTGATGCAGATCCTGATCTCTGGCAAATGGACCTTGACCTGCTGGAAGAATTCCTGGAAAACGAGACGGATGAGCGGGATGGCAATCTTATATATATAAAAGATGGCCGGCGCATTGGCGCAATTATGCCGGTGCATATTCTTGGAAATATGTGCGATATGGACCGGTTTCTTTCCATTGTAAAAAAATATCCATTGCCCATTGTGGAGGATGCAACTGAAGCCCTGGGCACCAGCTATAAAAATAAACATGCAGGCAATTTCAGCCCGCTTGGATGTTTTAGTTTTAATGGCAATAAGATCATTTCTACTGGCGGCGGCGGCGTGATCGTTACCAATGATGAAGCGTTGGCAAAACACGCAAAACATATCACCACTACCGCCAAAGCAAGCGCTGATGAGTATTATCATGATGAAATAGGATACAATTACAGGCTTGTGAATGTACTGGCCGCAATTGGTGTAGCGCAAATGGAACAGCTGCCATCATTTATCCAAAGAAAGAAAGAAGCCGTTGCTTTTTACAAAAACGCATTTGAAGGAGTGGCCGATATCCGTTTTCAAAAAGAACTACCGGATGTGCAAACAAACGGATGGTTATTTACCATACAAACCGATCAGCAACAAAAAGTACTGGACCACCTGAATGCGAATAAGATCCTCAGCAGGCGTTTCTGGATGCCCATGAACAAGTTGCCTATGTATAAGGATTGTCCTTATATTCAGAAGAATGATACGGCTGATTATATTTACAATACCTGCCTGAGCATTCCCTGTTCAACGGGGATTACCAACGAGGAACTGGAGATTGTTGCCCGGGAAGTAAAAGCTGCATTAAAATAAGCCATGTATTTATTTATCAAACGATTTTTTGACATCGTATTTTCCTTGCTCGCCGTCATTATCTTATTGCCTGTTTTTATTCCCATCATTATTCTCCTGTTATTGACAGGTGAACACGAAGTATTTTTCAGGCAGGACAGGGTAGGGTATCATAATAAGATATTCCGTATCTGGAAGTTTGCGACAATGCTTAAGAACAGTCCTAATATGGGGAATGGTGATGTGACTACGAGAAAAGATCCAAGGGTCACCAAAATGGGCCAGTTCCTGCGTATCAGTAAGCTCAATGAATTACCCCAGGTGATCAATATCCTTACAGGAGATATGTCATTTGTTGGTCCCCGCCCACTTATGAAAGTAGGGTTTGAGCGGTATTCCGACGAGATGAAAGAAAAAGTGTACCGGGCCAGGCCAGGATTGACCGGTATTGGTTCCATTGTATTCAGAGATGAAGAAATGATCATTACAAAAAGCGAATTGCCTCCGCATGAATGTTACCGCCAGGTAATACTCCCCTATAAAGGAGCTGTAGAAGTATGGTATCAACAGCATATATCCTTTTATACCGATTTTATGATCCTGTTCCTCACAGGATGGTATATTGTTTTTTCCAATAGCAATCTCGTCTACAAAATTTTCCCTTCATTACCCAAGCGTAGTTTTTAACTTAACGGCAATCTGCTTTTCACGCATGGCTTATTGGTGATAAGAATCTTTTTTAAGTTTGTAAACTCTTGCAGGCCTGAGATTTTTCAAATGAATTTTGTGGGAATGCTCATTTTATACCAGGCCGGGTGATCACTACACCGGTTTTATGGCAAAATGGGTGTTAGAAATAGAGCTACTATCGAATGATGTGCAGTACGCCTACGGCGTAAATTGGCGGCTGTTCTAAAGTTTGTTTTAACACGGAATCACGGGTGATCATTCTTTTTGTTTGTGCCGGACTTTATTCCTGATCTCGTTTAAAATTGAACTTAAGAATAAGGAGGCACGGATCAGTAAGAAATGCCCTGTCGTCCTTTTAAGCTACGTGATTCAGTGTGTAAAAGATCTCTTCAGGCCACTGTTTTACCTGCCTTTTGCTGCCACCGGTCGTCCACTCCTCGTCCATCCCTCGTCCATCGTTTCTGTCCGCAGCCGATGGTAGCAATGTGGTAGCAAAAAGCCAGCAAAGCGAAGGCAATGGGTAGGACATAGGGGGCTCCTTTGCTGGCCATCTTCATTTTAATGAAAGCGGTTGGCTCTTTATCACAAACAAATGGTAAAATAATAAATAGCTAAATCCTTCCTAAGCGCGTATTCCCCTTAATCGTGTATGAAATCTCTTCTTCTTTTTGATCTTCAAAACCCATTCCCGTATGCAGGTAAAGACTTAATTTCGGAGACGAAATGTGTGGTCTATGTTTAAATTATTCTCCCGTTCAAAAACAAAAAATGCGGTATTGGATTATTCGCTTTTGAAAGTGGATATGCATTCGCATTTATTGCCAGGCATAGACGACGGGGCGCGCGACCTGCAAATGTCGCTGCAACTGGTGCGGGGAATGAATGAACTGGGATATAAGAAGCTGATCACCACGCCGCATATCATGTGGGATATGTACCAGAACACGCCAGCTATTATCCAGGAAAAGCTGGCAGAGCTGCAAAAAGCCGTCAAAGCCGAGGGGATGGACGTGGAGATCCATGCGGCGGCCGAATATTTCCTGGACGAGCACGTACAGGACCTGCTGGAAAAAAAAGAGCCACTGCTCACGATCAGCGCAAATATGGTGCTTTCCGAATTTTCCCTGGCATTCCCTTCCATGAATACAAAAGATATCCTGTTTGAAATGCAAATGCAGGGATACCAGCCTGTAATTGCCCACCCGGAGCGGTATACCTACCTGCAGCAGAATAAGGAGTTTTATAACGAATTAAGGGATATCGGCTGTATTTTCCAGCTAAACCTTCTTTCGCTGAGCGGGCACTACGGTAGGGGCGTGGCGGAACTTGCCAGTTATCTGCTTAAAAATGACTTTTATACCCTGGTTGGGACAGATTTGCATCATTTTAATCATCTTGAAGGGCTTCAGAATGCCGAAATGACGGGCGCTTTAAAGAAATTACTCGAAAGCCCCCTGTTACTCAATACCCAGCTATAAATTTTGGCGGCAATTCATTTCCGGTAAACTTTTTGTGATATGCATTGTATGCCTTTTGGATATTTGGTGGTTAAACATTGAAATTGGAAAAGGCGCTTTTTATCAGTAATTTTGAAAAAAATAGGACATGGCAACAACCGAATTTAATGACCTGTTGATAGACAATGCAGATTTCCTAAAACCCTTTGCCGTCAACCTCACCAAAGACAATGAAACCGCGAATGACCTGTACCAGGAAACCCTGTACAAGGCATTGGCCAATCATGAAAAATATAATGCTGGTACGAATATTAAAGCGTGGTTATTTACGATCATGCGTAATATTTTTATCAATAATTATCGCCGTAAGGCAAAACAAAAGACGATTTTTGATAACACCTCGAATGATTACCTGATCAATCTCAAACAGGTGGCTGTAAATAACAGCGCGGAGATCAGTTTGCGGATGAAAGAGATCAATGGCGAGATACAAATGTTACCGGAAATTTTTAAAACACCCTTCCTTCTGTATTTTGATGGGTATAAATACCAGGAGATAGCTGAAGCATTAGGTGAGCCATTGGGAACAGTAAAGAGCCGGATCCACTTTGCAAGAAAATTACTGAAGGAAAGGATCAGTCGTTACTAAAAACAGACCTTGAAATAGCTGGATTTTTAACCGGATAAGCCTCTATTAAACAAAGGAAAGATCCCAATAATGTCTGCAGGCAAAACAGCAATAGTCATCGGTAGCGGTTTTGCAGGAATTTCTGCAGCTTCTTTCCTGGCAAAGGATGGCTGGAAAGTAAGAGTCATAGAAAAGAATAGTACCCCCGGGGGTAGAGCCCGTCAACTAAAAGTTGATGGGTTTATTTTTGATATGGGGCCAAGTTTTTACTGGATGCCGGATGTGTTTGAGCGGTATTTTAACCAGTTTGGCAGACAGGTACGTGACTATTATACGCTCTCGCGTCTCGATCCATCCTATCGGGTCTATTGGAATGATGGACATACAGATATGCCAGCGGATTTTAATGCGCTAAAAAAAGTATTCGAATCGTTTGAGCCAGGCAGTGGCGAACAATTGGAAAAATACCTGCAGGGCGCAGCTTACAAATACGAAGTGGGTATGAACAAACTGGTATATAAACCCGGATTATCTCTTACAGAATTTCTCGACTGGCAAACGATCACAGGCGTGTTCAAACTAGATGTCTTCCAATCAATCAAAAAACATATACATAAATACTTCAGGCATCCCCGTCTGAGACAACTAATGGAGTTCCCTGTATTGTTCCTCGGAGCATTACCTGAAAAAACGCCTGCTTTGTACAGCCTGATGAACTATGCGGATATCAAAGGGGGTACCTGGTATCCACAGGGTGGTATGTATTCGGTAGTAGAAGGGATGCATAAACTGGCGGTTGAACTTGGTGTTGAATTTTCTTTTAACGATGAGGTAAAAGAAATGATAATAGAAAACGGAACAGTAAAAAAAGTAGTCACTGGTAAAAATAGTTATGAAGCAGACATCGTAGTGAGCGGTGCTGATTATCATTTTACCGAAACAAGCCTGCTACCAGCCAGCAGCCGTAGTTATTCTGAAAAGTATTGGGAAAAACGGGTGATGGCCCCTTCCTGTCTTTTATATTATATCGGGCTTAATAAAAAATTGAAATCCCCCGTTCACCATTCACTTTTTTTTGATGTTTCATTTGATGAACACGGCAAAGAAATCTATACAACGGAAGAATGGCCTACCAACCCGCTATTTTATGTTAGTATTCCCTCCGCTATAGATCCGGCTGTAGCTCCGGCCGGATGCGAAAACCTGTTTTTTTTAATACCTGTGGCATCAGGTTTGAAAGGAGATACAGAGGAGTTAAGAGAAAAATATTTTCGGATGATTGTAAGTAGAATGGAAAAATATACCGGGGAAAATATATTCGATTCGGTAATAGTGAAAGAAACCTATTCGGTCAGTAATTTCGTAAATGATTATAATTCCTTTAGGGGGAATGCCTATGGCCTGGCGAATACATTGAAACAAACGGCTATTTTGCGTCCATCCTGCAGGAGTAAAAAAGTAAAGAACCTGTATTATACCGGTCAGCTAACCGTTCCGGGTCCAGGTGTGCCACCAGCCCTGATAAGCGGGGAAGTGGCGGCCCGTGAAGCTGGTCGTTCATTCAGATAAATTTCATAAATTCAGGTATGGTTGAATTGTTTCATTCTGTTAGTGAAAGTTGTAGCCGCATTGTCACAAAGAAGTATAGTACTTCTTTTGCCTCGGCGATCAGATTATTGCATAAGGATCTGCGTAGCCCCATCTTTAATATCTACGGGTTTGTCAGGCTTGCGGATGAAATAGTGGATAGTTTTCACGAGCATGATAAATCTACTCTTCTTCAGCAATTCAAAAAAGAGACCTTTGAGGCTATTGAAAGAAAGATAAGCCTGAATCCTATTTTGAACAGTTTCCAGGCAACAGTGAACCAGTTTAATATCGATCACGCGCTGATCATTTCTTTTTTTTATAGTATGGAAATGGACCTTAGCCGTCATGTATATGACAAAGAAGGGTTCAATACCTATGTATACGGATCGGCAGAAGTGGTTGGATTGATGTGTCTCTATGTTTTTTGCGAAGGCAGGAAAGACCGTTTCAATGAGTTGAAACCTGCGGCCCGCTCATTGGGTGCTGCTTTTCAAAAAGTAAATTTTCTGCGGGATATGAAAGCGGATTATGCTTCTTTATCAAGGATCTATTTCCCCGGTTGTGATTTTAATAATTTCCAGGATTGCGATAAAAAGATAATAGAAGAGAACATACATGCTGATTTCAGGGACGCGTATAAAGGAATTGTAAAATTGCCACTCAAAGCGCGTTTTGGAGTATATGTTGCTTATAAATATTACTTATCTCTTTTCAACAAGATTAAACAGATGGAAGCAAAGCGTGTACTGCAAGAAAGGATACGTATTCCGAATTATTACAAACTGATTATCATACTACGGGCAGGAGTTAAAAATCAATTGAAGCTTATTGGAGATGCAAATTAAAGAGGTCATATTAGTAGATGAGCAGGACAGGGAGTCAGGTACCATGGAGAAACTCGCTGCGCACAGGCAAGGCCTGTTACACAGGGCCTTCAGTATTTTTATATTTAACCCGGAGGGCAAGATGCTGTTGCAGCGAAGGGCTATTAAAAAGTACCATAGCGGCGGCTTATGGACCAATGCCTGTTGTAGCCATCCGGCACCGGGTGAAGAGCTTGAGCCAGCTGTACAACGCAGGTTAAAAGAAGAAATGGGATTTGAAACGCCTGTAGAAAAAGTATTTGATTTTATTTACAAAGCCGCATTTGATAATGGCCTGACCGAATATGAATTCGATCATGTTTTTGCAGGTGAATACGATGGAATGGTATTTCCTGATAAGGAAGAAGCAATGGACTATTGTTATAAAAGTGTACCAGAGATAGGCCAGTCGCTGGTTTCGCAACCCCATTTATATTCCGCCTGGTTCAGAGTAGCTTTTCCAAAAATTGAAAGCTGGTGGATCAGCCGGTACAATAATATGGT
>CAZGSG010000324.1:0-6794 GCA_964528095.1 uncultured Terrimonas sp. | reverse complement strand
TTGCCTACACCGGCACCACCGAAAAGACCAATCTTACCACCTTTGGAATAAGGCTCGATCAGGTCGATTACTTTAATACCGGTAAACAATACTTCTGAAGCAGTACTCAGGTTTTCGAAAGCCGGTGGTTTTGCGTGAATCGGGCGGCCGCCAACTTTGCTTACCTGGGGCAGACCATCAATCGCATCACCGGTTACGTTGAACAAACGTCCTTTAATGGCTTCACCGACAGGCATCGCTATCGGAATTCCGGTGTCAATTACTTCGGTGCCACGAACAAGACCTTCTGTACCGTCCATCGCAATGGTCCTTACGCTGTCCTCTCCAAGGTGCTGCTGCACTTCAAGAACAAGGACTTCGCCATTTTCTCTTTTAAGTTCCAAAGCGTTGTAGATCTCGGGAAGTTTGCCTTCGAATTGCACGTCTATCACGGCGCCGATAATCTGCTTTACTTTACCTACGTTTGCCATATAAAGTATCTAAAATTTATTGAGTTGCGTCCGCCTTCGCTGAGCTATGGCAGACAAGGATTTTGGCCGCAAAGGTAAGGTTGCGAAAGGAAAGTGGAAAATAGAAAATAAGAAATAAAAAAATGGGGA
This sequence comes from uncultured Terrimonas sp., assembly GCA_964528095.1. Classification (GTDB taxonomy): domain Bacteria; phylum Bacteroidota; class Bacteroidia; order Chitinophagales; family Chitinophagaceae; genus CAZGSG01. The sequence continues at coordinate 6,195 of CAZGSG010000324.1, read as the reverse complement.
TAAATCTGTCCTCTTTCGTTGAAAACTGCCTTTTACTGGCCTTTTTTACATTTGGTATTACAATTGCATCTTTCTCATTTTCAAAAAAGTCACCATGAAAATAACAGGACCGATCCTATTAATGACTTTGCTGGTTTTTTACTCCTGCAAAGGAAAAAACGAGCAAAAAGACGCCATCACCGCACCGGATACTTCAATCACGACAAAGAACGCCTACAATCCCCTTTTCCTGGACAGTTCAGTCGTATCTGCCTTTATGACTGAAAAAAAGGTTCCCGATAGCTTTGCGGTGCGGTTCAAGAGTTTCTACAATAGCCGTAATTTTCAATACGCCTGGTTTTCGCCGGACGGGTTATCCGAGCAGACGCTTTCTTTTTGGAGCCTCTTAAAAAACTATGTGGGATATTCAGGCGATAGCAGCCTGTATGACCGGTCGCTGGATGAGAAAATAGAAGAAATGGGGGGCGATGATTCCCTGCACCTTCAAAACAATAAAAGCCTCCAGGAAACTGAACTTACCCTGACCAGGACCTTTTTTCAGTATGCAAGCCGGGCCTACCAGGGCAGAAGGGATTTTGACATGAAATCACTGGAATGGTATATTCCCCGCAAAAAAATTGACGCGCTCGCGTTACTGGATTCACTCGTAGCCAATAAAGGAAAGGATATTGATCGCTATGCGCCAATACACCCGCAATACAACCTGTTAAAAGGAAGACTGGTGAATTATAAATCCATCGAAGATAAAGGGGGCTGGCAACCGGTGATCACTAAAAAGAAATCACTGAAAAAAGGAGATAGCGGTGATGATATCGTTGCGCTTAAAAAAAGACTTTATATCGAAGCAGGTACAGCAACAACCGATACGAGCAGCATATTTGACGACGCGCTGTTAACTGCTGTCAAAAACAGCCAGCGGCAGTTTGGATTTAAAGAGGATGGCATTGTGACACCGGTATTATTAAAAGAACTCAATGTTCCGGTGCAGGATCGCATCAGCCAGTTGCTGATCAATATGGAGCGGATGCGCTGGGTGCCTTCACAACCGGAAGGAAACTACATACTGGTTAATATTCCCGAATTCAGGCTGCATGTTTTTGAAAATGCAAAAAAAGCCTGGGATATGGATATTGTAGTGGGTAAGGAAGGAAATAGCACTACTATTTTTACCGGCACCCTGAAGACCATTGTGTTCAGTCCTTACTGGAACGTGCCACCAAGCATTACACGAAATGAGATCGTACCGGCAATGAAAAGAAATCCCGGTTATCTTGCAAGACAGAATATGGAAATAACAGGTACCCGAAGCGATGGGCTTCCCATCGTAAGGCAAAAACCAGGGCCAAAGAACTCGCTGGGAAAAGTAAAATTCCTTTTCCCCAACAGCTATAATATTTACTTTCATGATTCACCTGCAAAAAGCCTGTTCAATCTTGATAAAAGAAGTTTTAGTCATGGCTGTATCCGCCTGAAAGAACCCTATAAAATGGCTGCCTATCTTTTGCGTGATGATAAAAAATGGACAGAGGAAAAGATAAAAGCAGCAATGGATAAAGGCAAGGAAGAATATGTGCCGCTAAAAGATGAAGTGCCGGTCTTTATCAGCTATTTCACTGCCTGGGTTGATAGCAGCGGTCAACTGAATTTCCGGGATGATATTTATGGGCATGATAAAAAAATGGCCGAGAAGATGTTTGTGCAATCCAAATAGATCATTTCGTTTATTTTGCATGATGAAGCGAAAAAGATCGCGAGATAAAACCCTATTTCATGCAATTAATTGAAGTAAAGGACGCAGGCCTGGCTAAAGAATTTTTACAGGTAAATATTGTTATCAATAAAAACGACCCCAATTATATCCAGCCGCTTGATAAGGATATAAATGAGGTATTTGATCCTCGAAAAAACAAAGCTTTCCGTTTTGGAGAGGCGAACCGCTGGATCCTAAAGGACACAGCTGGTAAACTGATCGGGCGTATCGCCGCTTTCACTAATAAAAAGTATAAGAATAAAGGCGATGATGTGCCTACAGGAGGCATTGGTTTTTTTGATTGCATCAATGACCAGCACGCAGCGGATATGCTATTTGATGTGGCCAAACACTGGCTGATACAAAAAGGTATCGAAGCAATGGACGGACCCATCAATTTTGGCGAAAGAGATCGTTGGTGGGGATTGCTGGTAGAAGGTTTTGAACCGCCCCTGTATTGCCTGAATTATAATCAACCTTATTACCAGCAATTATTTGAGACCTATGGTTTCCGTGGTTTTTATAACCAGATCTGTTTTGGTATGAAAACGGCTGAACCATTATTACCTAAATTCATACAACGCCATGCAGACTGCGAAAAAGATCCTAAGTATTCTTCAGCACATATAAAAAAAGATCAGCTGGAGAAATTTGCCAGTGATTTTACCATTGTATATAATAAAGCCTGGGCGGGTCATGGCGGTTTAAAAGAAATGGATAAAAAAGTGGTGCTGAAGATGTTCAAAACCATGAAACCGGTGATGGATGAAAAAGTGAGCTGGTTTGTATATTATAATGGTGAGCCGATCGGTGTCTGGCTCAACCTGCCCGATCTGAACCAATGGTTCAAATACCTGCATGGTCGTTTCGGGCTATTGGATAAACTGCGGTTTCTTTGGATAAAGAAAACAAAGAAATGTAATAAGTTCGTAGGACTGGTCTTTGGCGTAGTTCCCGAATTCCAGGCCAAGGGCGTGGACAGTTACCTGATCGTAGAAGGCGCCAAAGTAATGCAGCCAGGGCCCTTATATGAAAAATATGAGATGCAATGGATCGGCGAGTTCAATCCAAAAATGATCAATGTGGCAGAAGCATTGGGGACTTACCGGTCGAGAAAACTGACAACTTACCGTTATTTATTTGACAGAACCAAGGAATTCAAGCCCCACCCGATTTTGCACTAAGAGCTAAAGGAGTGTAAGGAGTAAAAAAGAGTATCCTCAATCATATTCTGATCTTTCTCTATTCCTCAGAACACAGTACTTTTTTTTTACAGGCATAAAAGGAAAGCTGATATATCGGTCAATTCACTCCTTTCCCTCCTTTCTCTCTTTGCCCTCTTAGCCTTACATTTGCACAAGAGGTATTCAAAAAATGGATCGTTTCATTGTTTCAGCAAGAAAATACAGACCGCAACTATTCGACACCGTAGTCGGACAGGCACATATTACCACTACATTAAAGAACGCGATCAGGCATAACCAGTTAGCGCATGCTTTCCTGTTTTGTGGTCCGCGTGGGGTGGGCAAAACCACCTGTGCGCGTATACTTGCGAAAACGATCAACTGTGAAGACCAGACCAAGGATGGAGAAGCCTGTAATAAATGTCATTCCTGTGTTTCTTTTAATGATGGCATTTCGATGAATATCCATGAGCTGGATGCCGCTTCGAATAACTCGGTAGATGATATTCGCTCCCTGGTAGAGCAGGTTCGTTTTGCACCTCAGGCAGGAAAATACAAAGTGTATATCATAGATGAGGTACACATGTTAAGTTCTTCCGCCTTCAATGCCTTCTTAAAAACGCTGGAGGAACCTCCCTCCTACGCTATTTTTATTTTAGCGACCACCGAAAAACATAAGATCTTACCAACCATACTGAGCCGTTGCCAGATATTTGATTTCAAACGGATCACTACCAACGATACGGTAGAGCATTTACAGCAGATCGCTGACAAGGAAGAGATCAAAGCGGAAAAACCCGCCCTCCAGCTTATTGCACAAAAAAGTGAAGGGTGCATGCGGGATGCGTTGAGCATACTCGACAAGATCGTCAGTTTCACCGATGGAGAAGTCAATTATGCCAATACACTCGAGCATTTGAATATCCTGGACGCTGATTATTATTTTAAGATGCTGGATTGTATGATGGAACAGGATCTCTCCGGCGCTATGCTCCTATATGATGGTATTAACAGGAAGGGCTTTGAAGGAGATCTTGTTTTGAATGGCTTTGCCGAATTTATCCGCAACCTGCTTGTATGTAAGGATGAAAAAGTTGCCGCCCTGCTGGAAGTTGTAGAAAGTTTTAAAGATAAATATACAGCCGCTGCAAAAAAAGTGTCCGCCTCTATCCTGATCAGCGCATTGAATATCCTGAATGAGTCGGAGATCAATTATAAAGGCGCCCGTAACAAAAGGCTGCATGTAGAACTGGCGCTTATCAAACTATGTTACCTGCAGCAAGCGCTTCAGTTAACTGCCGACAACAACGGCTTAAGTAAAAAAAAACTAATTGATGTTGCAAAGCCTGTGGCGTTTCGCCAGATTGCGCCATTGGAGATAAAACCGGCTACACCGGCAACAAAAAATACTGCATCAGCTGAAAAACTGATCATCGAGACTTCTGTCAGCAGGCAGGTGCCATCAACCGTTCAGCGTACCGAAACTGAAGTTAAAACACGGCCGGCTGTATCTACCAAAATTTCCGCGCTGGATAAGATCCGCAAACAGTACGAGAGCAATGGAGCATCTGCAAACAATAAGACGAATCAGCCCATTGAAGAAAAATCGCTTCAGGAAGCATGGGACCAATACATCCAGTTGTTGAAAGAATTGAAGAACCCTGCTGCACAAAGTCTGCAACTGGCTATTCTTCAGGTGAAGGATGAAAATTCATTTGAAGCGATCACCGCTAACAATATTGAACAAAAATTTATTGAACAGGAAAGAAACCGGCTTTTCCAGTTTCTGCGTGATAAACTACAAAACCGCTTATTACAATATACCGTTACTATCAGTGAAAAACCACAGGTAAGGGAACATATTGAAGCTACGCTTACATCCAAAGAACAGTTCCTCAAATTGATCGAGCAATACCCGCTGGTCAAAGAATTAAAAGAACGGCTGCGACTGGATCTTGATTACTGATGAACCATTAACAGGGATTTTTATTTCATCCTATTTCTTTTCAATAAACGTTGCTTGCATCTCAAGAATAATTTTAAATTCCCGAAATAACCAGGTAGATACAGCCACCCAGGCAGTATTACAGGCTTCGTTGAGATCCGCGAGTTCATTCTCTAAAAAAATGGTGCCGCCAAAATAGGTGTAATTGCTGTTTATGAATTTTTCAATGGACTGTTTTGATACAGGATTATGTTCATATACATTCATCGCCTGCCATTCTTTTAAATAATTTTTAAAGACCGGCTCGTCTACTTCCCGCAAATGCCCGATCAATTGATTGATCCGCTCGATAGGTAATGGTTCACCGGTATAGATCTGCCGTAGGGCACCCAGCATTTCATTTATTTTCTCCAGGAATTCATCTGCTTTTTTTCTGCCTTCAAAATACGCTGTATATAATTCCTGTAGTTGAATAAAATCCGCTTCCCCCTTTTTCTTTGCAATAGCGAGAAAAAAACTAATAGCGGTTTTATCTAGTTTTTTTAGTCCCTCCTGTTGCTGTTTCAATTCGGTATCCAATTTTGCAGCTACCACACCCGCTTCGTCCCTTTTATATTTTTCGCCGTCAAAGTCAAAGGTCTTTACTTGTATTTCTTTATTTTCAATCGCTTTCAGCACGTTGACATCCTGCGTCAGTGCGTTTATCTTTTTCGGCAATGCCGCGTTTTCTGCGGAAAAAAGCTCATCAAAACCGGCGACCCGTATTTTATCTTCGTTATCGGCATTGACTTCCGGTATGAGAATTTCTATCTGTCTGCCATCATAAAACCCTTTGTATATCGCCGGCAAAACAAATTGATTGATATCTCCATATAACTTATTCTCGAATTCTTTTTCACTCACCGTTACAGTACCTTCTTCTATAACTGCCTTTTCATATACTTTTTTTGTCAATTGCAATTGCAGCTCTTCCTTATTGCGGAATAATGCCCATGCAGGCTCCGTATGTTGCTCGGCTTCTACATTTAAAGCCTGCAAATGTGCTTCCCGCTCGCTATTGGTAGGATGCGAGGCCCATTGGTTTTTAAAATTGATCCTTGAAATATCTTTATTGGAAATGAATTCTTCTGTAACTACCGGCAGCCCTTCGGCAACAGGCAATTTAAATTCGACAGCCAGGTGATTTAAAACAGTTTTGTGATTTTCATAAATATTTTGACTGATCTTTTTTTCTTTGAACAGGTCATTACATTTATCCAGTGCAATAGTATAACCGGTATCGGCCAATTCGATGCGGCGAAGCGCTGTCACCAGGC
>CAZGSG010000323.1:0-6830 GCA_964528095.1 uncultured Terrimonas sp. | reverse complement strand
TCGAGTGCATACCATAGGTATTCATATAATAAGGAAACCGGCTGCTGCAGCCAATACCGGAAATTATCACAATATTCTCGCGGGGAATACCCAGGGTAGGCATCACTTTCTGTACCTGTGCAAGTATGGAATAATCACCACAACCCGGGCACCATCTTACTTCCTGGTCCGTAGCAAAATCTTTCGCGGTCAGGGCCGGTGCTGTCATTGTATCGCTCATAATTACTGTATTGGGCAACAAATTTACATTTTTCCTTTGTTAAATGCCAGCCATCATTCTTGCCGGTAAAATAAGAGCGGGCCCGGGACCAGATTGACAGTATAATGACAGTCCCATATCTCCTCCCCCGTGCTTTATAGACCCGAATTCGTATTTTCAACACTTATAAAATACGTTTATGAGAAAGTTTTTATTCCTGCTTCTGATTTTTCCTTTTGCCATAACCGCTCATTCCCAGCAAAAAGAGCCGGTAAGAGTAACCGATATGTTAAAGATAAAATCGTTGGGAGCTGTTACGCTGAGCAAGGATGGCAGCAAAGCAGCCTTTACGATGACCGCCATTGAGCCAGATGGAGAAAGCAAGTTGGAATATAAATATGTGACCCAGATTTGGATGGTGCCAACTGATGGAAGCTCTTCTCCAAAACAGCTGACAAGTAAGGAAAACTCTTCTCAACCTGCCTGGAGCCCTGATGGTAAACAGCTGGCTTTTGTAAGAGCAGCAGACGGCAAATCACAGATTTTTTTATTACCGCTGGATGGTGGTGAAGCAACACAATTGACAAAGTTCAAATATGGAGCGGGTAGTCCTGTATGGAGCCCCGATGGCAAGCAGTTATTATTTTCATCGGGCATCAGCTTAAAGGAGCTGATCAAAGACTCTATACTAAATCCCGGCAAACAGGTTCCTGCATGGCCATTTGAAAAACCGGGTTTTGCTAATAATAATTTTTTAAACCCGGCTGCCGCCAAAGCAAACCCTGACGGCAGTATTCAAGAAGTAAGGGCTTACCTGGAAAATAATGTGCTCGATAAAAAAGCAGCTGTGCTTGATAAGTTGAATTTTCAGAGCGAATCGGATATCTCAGCAGAAATGAGCTATTCGCATTTGTTTATTATCAATGCAAATCCTGGCGCTACACCTTGGCCTATTACAAAAGGTTTTTACCGGTTTGGCTCAGCAGAGTTTACTCCCGATGGAAAACAGGTTATCCTGACGGGTAATATGGATTCTTTGCAACACCCTGATCGTGCACTTGAATCAGTAGTATACATTACCAATACGGACGGCAGCAATTTTCACGCCCTGGTCGGAGAAAAGGATAAAAGCTATAACTCGCCATCTGTCTCCCCCAGTGGTAAATGGTTGGCCTTTCAATATGGCGCTACTGCAACTGTCAATATTCCTGCATTGGGAATAATTCCGATCAATGGTAATATAAAAGACCTTGTCACCCTCCCATTTGATCGCAATAAAGGAAACCTGACCTGGAGCGCAGATGAAAAGTATATTTATTTTTCTGCGCAAAACAATGGGGGCGCACCTGTTTTTCGCGTTGACATAAAAACAAAACAGGTACAACAACTGACTGAGGGAAATGCAGGAGTTGGTAGTTATGACCTGGTAAAAGACAAACTGGTCTTTGTAAAAACAGAAGTGGCCAATCCATATGAATTATACCTAACCAATGCTGAAGGAAAAAACCAGCAACGTATCAGCAACTTCAACACTGACTGGTTAAAAAGCAAACAACTGTCTTTCCCGGAAAAGAAAACCTTTACCAATAATAAGGGACAGACCGTTGAATACTGGGTCATGAAACCTGCCGGTTTTGAAACGGGAAAAAAATATCCTTTATTATTAAATATACACGGCGGCCCCTCTGCAATGTGGGGTCCAGGTGAATCAAGCATGTGGCATGAATTTCAATATTTCTGTAGTAAAGGTTATGGTGTTGTCTATTGTAACCCGCGCGGCAGCGGTGGTTATGGTGTCGATTTTTTGCGGGGTAACATCAATGACTGGGGCGCCGGGCCAACCAGCGATGTACTCACAGCCCTGGATAAAACAGTTGCAGAAAACTGGGCCGATACTTCGAAATTGTTGATCACAGGCGGTTCTTATGCAGGTTATCTTGTAGCCTGGATCATTGCGCATGATAAACGATTTAAGGCAGCCTGTAGTCAGCGGGGAGTATACGACCTTGCTACTTTTTTCGGAGAGGGAAATGCCTGGCGCCTGGTACCCAGTTATTTTGGAGGCTACCCCTGGGATGCCGAAACAAAAAAAACACTTGAGCGCGAATCGCCTATCAACTATGTTCAGAATATCACGACACCTTATATTATTTTTCATGGTGATAATGACAGACGTACCGGCTTTGTACAAAGTGAAATGCTTTATCGCAGCCTGAAAATACTGGGCAGACCAGTGGAGTATGTTCGTCACCCCGGCGGCACTCATGAGTTGACAAGGAGCGGTAATAACAGGCAGCGCATTGATCAGTTATTGCGTACCTGGGAGTTTTTTGAAAGATGGATCGGCAAATGACCCATGCATCGGTGTCATAGAAAAATACGTCAACTTATAGAAATCAGCACAGACCATGAGCCAATTTAAAGTAATTGCAGGCATTCTTGTTTTCGTTACAGCCGGTATTGCCGCTACAAAACCGCTTCCCCTGCATAAGAACCTGAAAGTATTACCAAAGGATATCAGCGATAAAAAATTAGACAGTCTTATGCAGGGATATAATAAAGCGCTGGGCGTTACCTGCGATTTTTGTCATGCCTCCCATAAAGACTTTCCCGACAGCCTTGATTATGCCTCTGATGAAAAACTAATGAAAGAGGAGGGTAGAAAAATGATCAAGTTGACTTTCCAGATCAATAAGGACTATTTCTATACAGATAAATCCATCAAGCCGGAAGATATTAAAACAGTTTCCTGCAATACCTGTCACCGTGGAGATCCATTTCCCGCGGATCTATGATGAATACATGTGAACGGGATAATCGTAATGCGTTTTTATTTCTGATCTTTTAACCAATCCTTTATACCATCCACGATCTTTCCCGCCACAGCCTTATGAAATTTTGGATCAAGTATTCTTTTTTCATCTTCTTTATTACTGAGAAAAGCAACTTCTACCAGGCAATTGGGATATTCAGTCGGCCCGTTCAGCGAAAAGTTGAAGCTGCCGATATTGCCATATTCTTTTAATCCCAATTCAAGCATCTGCTGTAGTATTGACTGCGCCAATGGCCGAAATCCAATATACCGGTAAAATGTACTTGTACCGCTTACAGAATCTTTACCAGAAGAGTTAAGATGAATGCTGATAAGCAGGTCGGGCGACTCTGCTCTTAACATTAGTGTTCTTTCTATCATACTCAGTGTCGTGTCTTTTGTGCGGGTCATATACACAGTAGCCTCTTCTTCCTCCAGCGCTTTCTGTAATTCCGTTGCGATCTTCAGCGTATAATTTTTTTCGGCAATGCCGCTGCTAACCCCTTTCGCTCCTACATTCTCTCCTCCATGTCCTGCATCTATCGCAACCTTCAGTCCTTTTAATTTCAGTTCCGCCGGTTGTCTCCGGACCTTTACGACCAGTTTTTTTTCTTCGTAATAAATATGATAACCCCAGTGCTGTGCATGCGCGAGATCAATGGTTACACGAAATACATCATCCTCCACCTGCTCATACCATACATTCTTTATTTCTTTTACAGACCGCAGTTGAGTGATCCAATTGGTATTGCTCGTAGCGCCAAAAATATCCACGACGATCCTGGATGGACCAATTTCCTGTTTGCTTTTATACGGCAATCGTTCATCCAGAAAGATGGTAAAATAATCCGAGGTATCATCTCCATATACCTTGCACGTACCTGTCAGGTAGTAGGGTTTTGATCTCACTACTGTGTCTGCGGTAAAATTTGATTTGGGCAAATACGCAAAATGGTTTTGCGAAAGCAATACCTTGTAATCATCTTTTGTACTGTCCACTACCCTTAACACAATATTTGTGTCCAGGTACGTCATCTTAGCTCCACCAAGACGATCATCTCCAAGCCCATACTCCAGATACGGTAAACTACCTGTTGTTTTTCCGGGTATAAATACAGATTGCGCGAATAGATCACTGAGTGTAAGCACAAAAAAAAGCATAAGAGTAAATGCGTATCGTAACATAACAGAAAGGTAACATAAAAACACCTGACAAGCGTTTGCGTAGAATTACTGAACAATCGCAAGGTTTTACTGAATTTTGTTATAAAGTGCTAATAGTAAACACTATGCAGCCATAACAATCGTTAATATTGTACTCAGACTATATGGATTGGTTACCCTTATCGTCTTTATCCTAATGAAAAATTGACCGTATGACCTTTTACAATTTAATGGGGATTATTGCAGCGATCACTTTATTATTCCCAATCATTCTTATAGTCTCGTTCCGTCTTACGGTATACAGGAGTTTCCCCGCTTTACTGGCTTATTATGCACTATTATTAGGATACAATATTCTACAGATCGGCTATTTTAACACTAGTGAGGATATCAACCAGTTTTATTCTATCACCAATAACCTGCTTGGCACTCCGCTGATCCTATTATTTCTTACCCATTTCAGTACAACTGTTGCTCATAAAAACAGGCTGCATATTGCAACCATTTCTTATTGCATTTATGAATTGGCCGTTGTCTTTATTTACGGTTATACCATGGAAGCTTCTGCTATTGCGATGGGACCAGGATTATTATTGCTGATTGTTTTTTCATTATTACTGTTTATCCGCAATACGAAAATCACGATCATTCACCAGCATAAGGCGCCTGGAAAGGCATTTGTTTCTACCGCCCTTCTTTTTGCATACCTGGGATATGCTTTTATCTATGTATTCCTATATCTTAAAAAAACCAGGGATACAGGTGATACATATCTTATTTATTTCTTTGTAAATGCGTTTTCTTCTATTTTAATGACTGTCGGGATCTTTTTTGAAGCAAAAAGGATCAAACAGCTTGAAGAACTGAAAACAACGCGTGAGGAATTGAAAAGGCTTTATGGCGAAGAGGCTGAAACAAAAACAGCCGCCTCAATTGAGGGGGCCGTTTTTAATTTCGATAAAGAGCAATGGAATTAAAAGTTATACTTTCCTGCAGCGATCATTCTATCTGCTATCCTTCTTCTCGCATCTTTAGTATTAAATGGTTCCGCTTTGGTAAATCTTTTCAGCCCCATTAGTATCATTCTTTGTTCATCTCCTTCCGAAAATGAATTGATCGCATCTTTACCGGCTTTATTCACTTTGTCTGCCGCATCATACAGATAAGTGCGCATGATATCGAGGTATGGTTGTGATTCGGCCTCTCCTTTCTGATCTACCATCTTCATTACACGAAGCAATACGCTTTCAGCATTGAATATCTCGATCGCCATGTCCGCGAGGTTCATCAACACCTCTTGTTCGCTATCTATTTTCATCATCAGTTTCTGTACCGCAGCACCGGATGCCATAAGTAATGCTTTTTTCAGATTAGATACCAGTTTTTTCTCTTTTGCAAAAGCGGTCTCATCTTCTGAGCCAAAATCGGGGATGCTCATCAGTTCTTTTTGTACTGCCATCGCGGGTCCCATCAGGTCAAGTGACCCTTTCATCGCTCTTTTTAATGTCATGTCCAGCGTAAGCAGACGATTGATCTCATTAGTGCCTTCATAGATCCTGTTGATCCTTGAATCACGGTATGCCCTGGAAATATTGTACTCAGCGCTGAAACCATTACCACCATGTATCTGCACCCCTTCATCCACTACAAAATCTAAAGCCTCACTACCGAATACTTTCAGCATGGCACATTCTATAGCATACTCTTCAGCCGCGCCAAGCAATGCTTCATTAAATGGTTTGCCGGCTGCAAGCAGGTCTTTTTCTTTTTCGTCGATCCAGTTGGCAGTTCTGTAAAGAGCAGATTCACCCACAAATATCCTGATGGCCATTTCTCCAAGTTTATGCTTGATAGCGCCAAAGTTGGAAATAGGCTGTTTAAACTGTTCTCTTGTTTTTGCGTATATCACTGAATCTGTCAATGCCCTTCTTGCGCCACCAATTGCTGCTGCACATAATTTAAGACGGCCGATATTCAGGATATTAAAAGCAATCTTATGTCCTTTGCCAATTTCTCCGAGTAGATTTTCTGCAGGTACTTTAGCATCCTGGAAATATAACTGCACGGTAGACGAACCTTTGATACCCATCTTATGTTCCTCTGGTCCCTGTGTAAATCCTTCAGTGCCCCTGTCTACAATAAAGGCGGTGAACTTATCTCCATCTACCTTTGCAAATACCGTATACACCTGTGCAAACCCACCATTGGTGATCCAGCATTTTTGGCCATTAAGCAAATAGTATTTTCCATCATCGCTCAGTTTCGCCGTTGTTTTAGCTCCCAGCGCGTCGCTACCACTATTGGGTTCGGTCAACCCGTAAGCGCCAGCCCATTCACCTGTTATAAGTTTTGGAATGTATTTCTGTTTTTGTTCCGCTGTACCAAAATATAGAATGGGTAGAGTTCCAATCCCTGTGTGTGCAGCAATTGCTACAGAAAAGGAATGCCCTGCACCGAGGTATTCATTGACCATGGTAGACGTGATAAAATCCTTTCCCAGCCCTCCATACTCCTCGGGAAAAGACACCGAGAGTAAACCCTGCTCCCCTGCTTTTGCCACCAATGACTTCATCAGCCCTGGTTCCATATTATCTATCCTGTCAAGGATCGGGTAAACCTCCGCATCTAAAAACTGGTCTCGCAAATCGCGGCTCA
>CAZGSG010000322.1:0-6849 GCA_964528095.1 uncultured Terrimonas sp. | reverse complement strand
CGGCGTTTTTGCCGGCATCGTCCACCAATTTCTTTTCTGGGGAAAACCCTTGTCCAAATCTCATATTGTTCACTTTGGTTCCGTTGTCTACTGCATAGCGTATGGCCAGTGCGATATCTTTATCGTGCTCATCACCATCGGGTACCGCACGTACCATCATGATCCGTACATTGTCTGCCACACCATCCATTCCTTTGCCATTGTTCCTGGCTGCACCAATGATACCTGATACGTGTGTTCCATGCATTGCAGCGCTCTTGCTCACCATTACGTTGTTATTACCATAGAACTTATCATTGATATCATTATAATTGTCTTTTACAATATTATTCCTGAAATCCTCTGGTGCTTTGTCAACCGCATCTGCTTTGGCGATCTCGCTTTCCAGTTGCCCGATCTGGCCTTCCAGGTCTTCCAGCAGGTCCAGATTGGAAATATCGTCTTTATTATTTTCCTTGCAGATGTTCAGCATGATCGCCTTTACTCTTTTCGCTATTTCATTGGTTGTGGTATAAGCGCCGAGGTCCTTACAAGTGTATTCTTCTTTTGCGAGCTCTTTACGGATCACCGCGTCGCCAATGGTGATCATTGAATCGGCAAACTGGATCTCCTGGTATGCTTTTTTCATTTCATCGATATCCTCTGCCGGTTGTGGTACGCCGATAACATCTTTTTTTGCCTTCGACCACATTTCATATTCTTTGCCCTGTTCTTTTGGTAACGAATCTTCCCATACGGATTTACCACCCCATTTGTTTTTTAGCTGATGGTAAACTCTCGCAGCCTCATAAGAATCTTTTTCCACATTCCTGCCATCGCGGCCACCGAGAAAATTCCATCCATACACATCATCTATATAACCATTCTTATCATCATCAATGCCATTGCCAGGAATTTCTTTTTCGTTGCGCCAAAGGATCGGCTTCAGATCTTCATGCAGGGTATCCACACCTGAATCGATCACAGCTACGATAACAGGAGTGCTTTTAAGATTTTTTGATTTAACAAAATCATAGGCCTTTGCCATACTTATTCCATAATAGCCGCTATCCTTCTGATCAAGCAAATGCCAGCCCTTAGGTACTTCTTTCTTCTGTGCAAACCCCACGCTAATTGTCAGCAAGCTGATACAAAGGAAAAGGAATCGTTTAAATGCAAACATCATTTCTTATTTGATTATTTAATAGATACAAAATTGGTAAAGCCGCAAAAATATTGATTACCATTCATACATTTTCCACAACAAAAAACCCCTGCTATAGATCAATTGCAGGGGTTTTGGCTATACTTTGACGTTATTTTAAGCCTTTTAGTTGTTCAGGATCAATTCAACCCGGCGATTTTTAGCTTTTTCTGCCTCGGTTTTGCCTGTATTAAGCGGCTTATCCGGGCCATATCCTTTTGCAGAAATCCTGCCAGGATCTATTCCTTTGGCTTCGAGGTAAGCTTTCACTGCCTCTGCTCTTTGCTGCGACAGCTTCATGTTTGCGTCATATTTTCCATCGGAGCTGCTATGACCCTCTACAGAGAGTTGAATTCCGGCATTCGCCGCCAGGATCGCCGCTACTTCATCTAGCAACGGATATGAACTGCTGCTCAGTTTTGCGCTGGCGAAACCGAACTGTAAACGTTTGGCCGCATAGTTCACTTTTTCTATGATCTCTTTTTTGATCTCTTCCGGGCAACCATTGTTCGCTACAGTTCCTTTCACGTTCGGGCATTTATCCTCTTCATTATTGACACCGTCTCCATCATCATCCGGTACAGGACATCCATTGTATCGGGCCAGTCCTTTTACATCAGGACATTTATCATCTTTATCAGGAATACCATCTTTGTCCCTGTCTTCATAAGGGCAACCATTATTGTCAACAGGACCAGCAAGGTTGGGACACTTATCATCCTTATCCAACACACCATCCTTATCCGTATCAGGGTAAGGGCATCCTTTGTTTTCAGCCGGGCCTGCCTGTAATGGGCAGCCGTCTTCATTGTCGGCAATACCGTCTTTATCCGTATCAGGGCATCCATGTAATTCTATTGGTCCCGCAATGTCCGGGCATTTGTCTTCTTTATCCGGAACACCATCCTTGTCCTGGTCTTTTTTCTGCGCCTGTACAGGCTTGCCTAAAAAGATACCCAGCGTAGCACCCATTACCTCGTGTTTATAATCAGCTGCTGTATAACCGGCAGGTTTGAAAAAATTAGCTAACCCGCGGCTGTAATTAGCGGTAATGAATACCCGGCCGAACTCAAAACCAGCCAGCCCATTTGCTCCATAATCCAGTGTTTTATATTTACCCTCACCATTACCTACCTGGGGATCATTTTCCGTGAGCGTGTAGATGCTTCTTTTTGTATAAGTCTCCGTTTTTAATTTTCCATTATAGAAAAAAGAGAGATAAGGCCCCGCGCCTAATATGAATTTTGCTTTTTTACCAAGATTGATCTTGTATACGATGTTAAGAGGAATATCGATATAATTCAGGTATTCATTCGACTTGAGATTCCAGATATTACTGATCAGTGTATCAAAGGTCTCCGCATATTTACGTCCCTTATTATAAAGGATTACCCCGGGCTGAAAATAGAAATGGGAGCGTTCGCTAAAAGGCAGGTCGGCGATAAAACCAAGATGCACACCCGTTCTGCCGGAATAGTTATTTTTTGTTGTTTCCCAGCCGGGAAGATCATTCTTTTCAATAATATCAGATTGCTGACCTCCGGCCACCAGGGCTACACGCAATTGTGACTGGGCAAAAGAAATCAATGATAGCAGGGTGATTGAAAAAACCAGGGAAATCCGTTTCATGGATAGTGAGTTAGTTTTGGAGGATATAGATTCAACTGTAAAAATTGTAAATATTCCGCAGAAAACAAAGAAGTTATGCACTTGCTTTCGCGTATTTACAAAGCGCAGTCGCCTGTTGACAGCTCAGGTCTCACTAACGAATTTCCCCCGTTTTTAGTATTTACAGATCAAACTTTATTCCCTGTGCAAGGGGCAGTGTTTTGCTGTAATTGATTGTGTTGGTCTGCCGGCGCATATATGCCCTCCAGGCATCGCTTCCGCTTTCCCGGCCTCCGCCTGTTTCTTTTTCTCCGCCGAATGCGCCACCGATCTCCGCTCCGCTGGTACCGATATTCACATTAGCGATCCCACAGTCACTGCCGCTATAGGAAAGAAATTGTTCGGCTTCGCGCAAATTGAGGGTCATGATAGAAGAAGAAAGCCCCTGCGGCACGCCGTTTTGTATGGCTATAGCCTCATCAATATCGCCGTATTTTAAGAGGTATAATATGGGCGCGAATGTTTCATGCTGCACGATCTTGTAATCAGGGGCAGCTTCCGCAATGCATGGTTTAACATAACAACCGCTTTCATAATTGCTGCCGCTTAATACACCGCCTTCAACAATGAAATGACCGCCTTCCTGTTTGCATTTTTCAATTGATTCAAGATACATTCGCACGGCATCTGTATCGATCAATGGCCCTACATGGTTTTTTTCATCCAGTGGATCACCGATGGAAAGTTGTTTGTATGCTGCTACCAGTTTTTGTTTTACCTGTTCGTATACAGCCTCATGTACAATAAGTCTCCGCGTGGTTGTACACCGCTGGCCCGCCGTGCCCACAGCTCCGAATAAGGCACCCAGTATCGCTATATCAAGATCCGCGTCTTTGGAAATAATGATGGCATTATTGCCTCCAAGTTCCAGCAACGCTCTTCCCAGTCTCGCACCAACTGCTGCCCCCACGGCTTTACCCATTCTTGTCGATCCTGTCGCGGATACCAGTGGAATCTGCTGGTCTGCGGACATCCATTCACCTACTTTCCTGTCACCAATGATCACAGCCGATACACCTTCGGGTACATTATTCTTTTTAAATACGCCTTCAACGATATGCTGGCAGGCTATTGCGCACAAAGGTGTTTTTTCAGAAGGTTTCCATATGCATACATCGCCGCATACCCAGGCCAGCATGGCATTCCAGCTCCATACTGCTACGGGGAAATTGAATGCGGAGATAATGCCTACTATTCCCAATGGATGATATTGTTCATACATCCGGTGACCAGGCCGCTCACTATGCATTGTAAGACCATGCAACTGCCTGGAAAGACCAACTGCAAAATCGCAGATATCGATCATTTCCTGCACTTCTCCATAACCTTCCTGCAAACTCTTACCCATCTCATAGGATACCAATTTACCAAGCGGTTCTTTGTATTGTCGCAATGCTTCGCCGATCTGGCGCACGATCTCACCACGTTTGGGAGCAGGCCATGTTCTCCATTCTTTAAAGGCTTTTGACGCGGTATCAATAACCTGCGCATAAGCTTTTTCATCAGCAGCTGTCACAGAACCAATCAGTTTTCCATCAACAGGGGAGAAGGAATCTATTTTTTCTCCGGTTGAATCGATCCAGTTGGAACCAGTGCTTACTCCTTTGTTCAGGGATGTTATCTTGAGTGTGGACAGAAAATTCATTGGGTAAACTTTTATTAATAAGATGTAAAGTTCCTGTTTTTTTAAGAACAGAAAAACTCAGATAGAAAAATAGTTGGTAGGTATAGCTATTGATATTTGATTGAAAAATACCCTTCCGTAAGAGTAGAGATCAATGATGGCGTAAAAAGAGATTGAGCTACGAAATCAAAATTCCCTCTTATTCTTTTTGTTGATGTATTATGTTCCAGTATTGTCAGGTTGCCGGAGTTGGAAGACTGTGCATTTAGCGGATCCGAGCTATTGATATAATTGCCGGTCAATCCCAACTGACCGAACGCGTAGGTTCCGGGAGCAAGATTTTCAGGCATGGAAATATTTACAGATGGAAATGATGTAACACTGCTTCCGCCAATTTGTATCAAACCAAAAGCTGCATTGCCCATTATCACAGGAGGGTTAAATGGAGTACCATCGATCTTTACGCGAAACGTATCGGATCCCATGGAAGGTGGAATAGTAGTACGATAGCTAATATTGGTAAAGCTGCCTTCTGTTATATTCCTTTTTGCGCCATCCGCATCACGGTATGCTTTAAATGAAAAAGTGCCACTGATCTTTTTATTGACGGTATCGATTTTTGTGACATTTACTTCTCCGCCGGCAAGATTGGGATCGCTGCTTTCATTGGTGTCGAAAGTGTTGACAGTTCCCAAAGTGCTATCCTGGTATAGCGCAATATTAAGGGATGAACTATTCACTATGTAATGATGCACACCAGAATCTGCCATATTCAACAGGATATATTTCCTATCAGTATTCAGACCGGTAATCACAACGCGTCCCATACCGATATATGCGTCGGCACCCGCGCCTGATACCCATTGCTGACCATCGATCTTAGCACGCATCTGGCCCGACAGGGAAGGATCAGCGCCAGAGTCGAAACTGACTTCTTTCTGGCATGACTCGATCGATACTATAAATAGGAATGCCCCTAAGAGCAGGATGGTGTTCCGCATAGATCTGTTTTTGCAAAGATAAGTTTATGTGAAACAACCCCAATGAATGGCTGATATGCCGGACTGGCGCCGCTTGCGGCAAAATCCTGGATTTTGCCCAAAATGCCACCCAATTATTACCGTTAAAAGAAGAATTAGCGATTGTAATATCAAATAGATGGCAGCTTAATACTGTTCCTTATCGTTGGGGAAATCAACGCTTTTCACATCCCTGATATACTGTTGCACAGCACCCGTGATCTGTTCATGCAGATTAAGATACTGCCGCAGAAAACGCGGTTTAAATTCAGTATTGATGCCTAACATATCATGCATGACCAATACCTGGCCATCACAATATTTCCCGCCGCCGATACCTATCGTTGGAATTGTGAGGCTTTCACTTACTTCTTTTGCGAGAGAAGCAGGAATTTTTTCAAGCACAATGGCGAAAGCACCCGCTTCCTGCAAAAGCAATGCGTCTTTTTTCAACTTCTCCGCTTCAGGTTGTTCGGTAGCGCGTACTACATAAGTGCCAAATTTATTAATTGACTGTGGCGTTAGTCCCAGGTGTCCCATTACAGGAATGCCCGCACTCACGATCTTTTTTACAGAATCGATTATTTCTTCTCCGCCTTCCAGTTTTACGGTGTGCCCGCCGCTTTCTTTCATGATCCGGATCGCTGACGCCAGCGCGATCTCGGAATTGGACTGGTAATATCCAAAAGGAATATCAACTACAATCAGTGCTCTTTCCCTGCCTCGCACCACACTTTGCGCGTGATAGATCATCTGGTCAAGCGTAATAGGAAGGGTAGTGGTATGACCTGCCATTACATTACTTGCACTATCGCCTACCAGTATGATATCAATACCCGCGGCATCAAAAATGCTGGCAAATGAATAATCATAAGCAGTGATCATCGAGATCTTCTCACCTGCGATTTTCATTTTCTGGATCGTATTGGTGGTTACTTTCTTCACTTCTTTTGGAGCAGTCATGGTCTTAAATTTTGTGATTTGTGATTATTGCAATTCAAAATTAAAAATTCAAAATGCAAAACCATTATAAGGGAAACTCTTTTTGACTTTTGACTTTTTAATTTTGAATTCAACCCGATCCGGCGATCCAGGTTCATTTATAGGTCAGGTTTCTGCATTCTGCAGCCTGACTTCTTCATACAGGTTATGGATCAGGCCATCGGCGAGGCCGATCTTGGGAACAAAAATCTCTTCAGTATCTGCCCAGCGCATGACATTGATGTAGATAAGTAATGCGGGTACGATCACATCGGCCCGGTCGTCACGTAATTTATGAAGACTGATCCTTTGTAAAACAGAAAACGAATTTAGCCCTTTTAAAAAAACCCCCCACCAATCCAAAAAAAAGAGGG
>CAZGSG010000321.1:0-6850 GCA_964528095.1 uncultured Terrimonas sp. | reverse complement strand
GATATTTGAGGCCAATGATAAATGGAATGACCTGAGAGCCGATCGTATCGGCGATGAGTTTGGTGTACAATACATTATTAAAGGAGGAGGAAATGAGTACCAGCGTATCAAAGAAATGAAAGGTACCAATGCTTCATTCATTCTTTCGCTCAATTATCCACAGGCGCAGGATGTGGAAGATCCTGCAGACGCGCGGTTTGTATCATTAAGTGATATGAAGAACTGGGAATTGGCACCTACCAATACAGCTGCATTTGAAAAAGCAGGAATTCCATTTTGCCTTACCACAGCAGATCTCCGCACAGTAAGTTTGTTCTGGGCCAATCTTCGCAAAGCAATGGATTATGGACTGAGTGAAGCCAAAGCAATGGAAGCCCTTACAAAAACCCCTGCTACTTTATTGGGTATATATGATAAGGTTGGAAGTTTAGAGTCAGGTAAGCTGGCCAATTTCCTGGTTACTACAGGACCGATCTTCAATGAAAAAACAGCGATCCTTTCCAACTGGGTGCAGGGCATTAAATATACGGTGAAAGAAGATCCTTCCGCTGTTGCAGGTACCTATAACCTTGTAGTGAATACACCAAACGGTACAGATAAGTATACACTGGATGTAAAAAGTGGTAGCTCATTGACGATGTTTGCCACTGATACCCTTAATACAAAATTCAGTCATGATGGTAAGATCGTTAAACTGAGTTACGCGCCAATGGTACGCAGGCAAAGACCGCAAATGAATCCCGGGCAACAACCTGAAGGGGGCCAAAGACCTCCAGGTGGGGGGGGTGGCAGAGGTGGCGGTGGAGGAGCTGATCAGGCATTACCAGCTACGGCTATCCGTCTCAGTGGTATCAGCAGTGGTACCGAATGGAATGGTACCGGTGTTGATTCATCAGGTAACACCCTCACCTGGACAGCTGTATTTGTAAAAGCTGCCGAGGTAAAACCGGATAGCGTTAAAAAAAGAGAAACACCTGTCATCGGAAAAGTGACTTACCCGTTTGAACCATTCGGATGGGAAGAAGACCAGAAACCTAAACAGGAAACCATATTGATAAAGAATGCCACTGTATGGACCAATGAAAAAGACGGAATTCTGCAGAATGCGGATGTGCTGATCAAAAATGGCAAGATCGCAGCTGTAGGCAAAGGACTGGCCGATGCGGGGGCGAAAGTGATCGATGGTACAGGCAAACATGTGACACCCGGTATCATTGACGAGCATTCACATATTGCGGCTGCTTCAATCAATGAAGGCGGCCAAAGTGTGACATCGGAAGTGCGGATCGCGGATAACCTCAATCCCGAGGATATTAATATCTATCGCCAGTTGAGCGGTGGTGTAACTACCTCGCATATCCTGCATGGTTCAGCCAATGTTATTGGCGGACAAACACAGCTCATCAAACTGCGCTGGGGTGGAAATGATGAGGACCTCAAATTTAAGAACTGGGATGGACAGATAAAGTTTGCCCTGGGTGAGAATGTAAAACGTTCTTCATCTCCATTGGGCAACAATCGTTTTCCTGATACAAGAATGGGAGTAGAGCAGGTACTGGTAGATGCATTTACAAGAGCAAAGGATTATAAAAAAGTATGGCAGGACTATGAAGCTGCAAAAAGTAAAAAAGGAGCAGTAGTAACAGCGCCTCGTCGCGACCTGGAACTGGATGCACTCGTAGAGATCCTGGATAAGAAAAGATTTATTACCTGCCACTCTTATGTGCAGAGCGAGATCATGAGCTCGATTGAAGTAGCCAACAGGATGGGCTATAAGTACAATACATTTACCCATATACTGGAAGGTTATAAAGTAGCGGATAAAATGCTGGAACATGGAGCAAACGCGTCAACTTTTTCCGACTGGTGGGCATATAAAATGGAAGTGGAAGATGCCATTCCTTATAATGCGGCTATCATGCACAATGTAGGCCTCAACGTAGCGATCAATTCAGATGATGCGGAAATGGCGCGCCGCCTGAACCAGGAAGCGGCTAAGATCGTAAAGTATGGTGGTGTATCAGAAGAAGATGCTTTTAAAATGGTAACACTCAATCCTGCAAAAATGCTGCATGTAGATGACAGGGTAGGAAGCCTGAAAACAGGTAAGGATGGTGATGTTGTTTTATGGAGCGATAATCCATTGAGCATTTATGCGAAACCATTATACACGATCATTGACGGAACTATTTATTTTGACCGGGTGAAAGACGAGCAACTGCAAAAAGGGGTGGATATGGAAAGAAATAGACTGGTGCGTAAAATGAATGGTGAAAAAAGAAGCGGGGGCGCTGTTATACCAGCCCAGCCCACTTATCTTATCATGAATACCTGTAGCGATCATGGCCATAGTCACGGACTATTGGTGATTGATTCAGACGATGCAGATGGCATTACTAACGAATAAAAAATTCTAAAATGAGAATACTACTTTTTATTTTATCGGTTTGTTTCATTGCCAGTGCAAATGGACAATCTACGATACTCCCAACAAAACCGCAGAAGGGATTGATCTTTATTAAAAACGCGACGATCCATGTTGGAAACGGAAAGGTCATTGAAAATGGCACGATCAAAATACAGGATGGAAAGATCGCTGAAGTGGGACAGAATATTCCAATCCCTGTCGATAATGTGTCGGTGGTGGATGCAAAAGGCAAACAGGTTTATCCGGGATTGATATTATCCACCAGTACACTTGGCCTGGTAGAAATGTCATCCATCCGCTCTACATCAGATGTGAGAGAAATAGGGGATATGAACCCGAGTGTACGCTCTATTGTAGCCTACAATGCTGATTCAAAAGTGATCAATACTATTCGTTCCAACGGCGTCTTGCTGGCCAATGTAGTGCCGGAAGGAGAAATGCTTGCAGGCTCTTCGTCTGTTGTACAACTGGATGCGTGGAACTGGCAGGATGCGGCTTACCAGACAGATGGCGGTATGCATTTTTATATGCCATCGATGATGGCCCGTTCCCGGTTTGGACGTGGCGGCGGTGGTGGCAGAGGTGGTGGTCCACAACAACCACCTTCTGATCCTGTAAAGGAAGGACTGGATAAAGTGGAAGAAATGAAAAGTTTTTTCCGCCAGGCAAAAGCATACGCAACGGAAACAACGCATGAAGAAACCAACCTGAAATTTGCAGCAACAAAAAAACTGTTTGATAAAACACAGAAATTATATGTGCATGCAAACACGATCAAACAGATACTGGTAGCATTGGATTTTGTAAAAGAATTTGGTTTTGATATGGTCATTGTAGGTGGCAGTGATAGCTGGCAGGTGGCAGATCTGCTAAAACAGCATAATGTATCTGTTATATTGCAACAACCACATAGCCTCCCTACAGGCGAGGATGATGATGTGGATCAGCCATATAAGACGGCTGCCGCATTGCAGAAGGCCGGTGTATTATTTTCTATTTCTGATGATGATTCACAAACAAGAGGTCGTAACCTTGCTTTCAATGCAGGTACCGCGGCTGCTTATGGATTGACAAAAGAAGAAGCGCTGGCTGCCATCACACTCAATGCAGCGAAAGTACTCGGTGTCGCGGATAAGACAGGAAGCATCGAAGTTGGTAAAGATGCCAATATTGTTATCAGTACCGGCGATATCCTTGATATGAAGAGCAGCGTGGTTACCGATGCATTTATCCAGGGTCGTAAGATTGATCTGAATGATAAACAAAAACAACTCAACGAGCGCTACAATCAGAAATACAACCTGAAGAAACCGTTTTAAGAAATAACTCCTGCAGGATAATTCACTAATACCAGCAGGCCAGGAACCTACTTAATTTCACAGCCTAATCAAATAAAGCGGCCCCGCAGAATCTGCGGGGCCGTCTTTATGTTTCAACCGTCCAGTGTTGAATATGTTTAGTTCACATTTACATGTGATGATCTTCGTTGTTGTTTGATTCGCGATGATCTTAAAAGTTTAAAAGGCGAATCAGTTTTCCTGGTCTTAAGAGCTTCAGTAGAGGGCGAAACAGGTATTTTTTCCTTCTTTTACCAGTAGTATCCCTTATCCTGCTGCAAACATATTGCAGGAAATACGATAATACAATAGTAAATATACCAGTATCGGAGAGTGGGGTATTTACTGATTGTAAACCAGTGAGATAGCTAGAAAAATAATTTAAAATAAGTTTTTTACAGCCCTGGCGACCAGGCAAAAAGCGATAAGTCCTGTATGTTTTGATAGAAAAATCACGTGATTTACCCGGGTCTAATTCCTGATCTTGCGGAAAAGTCCGATGGTTGGATTGGCGCCATTCCATCGCGGGTTTGGTGGCTAAGTCTCATGTTGAGGTCGGTGTCTCATCGTGGGTCTGGCGAATAAGAAAAGCGGAACTATAGATACTATTCAAAGCCGACCCGATGAATGACACTTTCCAACAATCAGCAATTAAAAAGCCGGTATGGTTTGAATGGCATTCGCTGCATTATTCTCTTCAATTGGGGTCGGTCTCATCGTGGGTCTGGCGAATAAGAAATGTTGAATTATAAATACTGCTCAGAAGCCGACCCCGATGAATAACGCGCTTCAGCAATCAGTAAGTCGATATCCCTGAATTATTTCGAAATAACCGGAGAAACCTCCCAGCATACCGTTCCCCCAAATCGCCATAAAAAATAACTTAGTGTTGTTCTGTAAACAAATGATTCGTTCACGGCTAACCATCCATGAGTATGATTTAAAAATACAATCTGCGATAAGCTATTTCCAAATACCCTGTCTTTTTTGGCAGTATAGTACCATAAAATACAGGTTTGGCACTTTTTAGAGCGGGTATTCAACGGGTCATATGCTCACTGCAGCAGTCAGCAATGACTGTTGAACAAAAGAAAATAGTGAATGGTTGTCACCCAGTTTTCTCCGGGTTTTCTGCGGGTATTCCGTGGGTTTTGCCTTAGGTTTCCTAGGGAGGACCCACGGAATACCCGCAGAAAACCCGGAGCGTAGCAGGGAAAATAGAGTAAACAACAACGCATGCAGCAATCAGTTGATAGTGATGAATAGTTGCAACAAACTATCGCGATAGCAGATGTGAAAAACAAGGGCGACATAAAAGCATCGGGGTATACGCCTGCATAAAAATGCCATTAGTGTATTTTATGGTACTATACTGCCAAAAAAGACAGGAGGTTTGGAAAAGGCTTATTTGTGTAGTTAAATTTGTTGCAACAAGCGGGGTCATGCTTGTTGCCTGGTGGAGTTGTTATTGTAAACCTGATCTTTTAATTTTTATATCGTTTTCTATGAAAGAATGAGTTTGGATAGAATAATTATCGAATACGCCTACGGCGTAAAAACTGGAGGGTTTTTAAAATTTGTTTTAACACGGAATCACAGTTGGTCATTCTTTCTGTTTATGCAGGACTATATTCCTGATTTCGTTTACAATTCATGTTTACAATGAGGAGTCACGGATCAATGAGAAATGTCCGATCCATTTTAAACCCTCTGTGATTCCATGTTTAAAAATATCTTCAGGCCAAAATACTAGATTCTCCGTGTTACCGTGTTAAAAACCACTTTGAATCAATAGCCCAACCTTCACGTGCCCCCCTGTATTTTTCAAATAGAATATACCGCAGGTAATACGAATAAAAAACCCAGCCTTAAAAGACCGGGTTCGTATTATTTACAAAAAAATATCAATTACGCGTCTTTCCCATGACACTGCTTATACTTTTTGCCACTACCACAAGGACATGGATCATTACGGCCTGTTTTTGGCGCCACCTTGATCGGCTCCTGTTTAACTGCAGGACCGCCATTCGGATCAAACTGGTCTCTTTCATTAGCTGCATAATCATCACCAGCGGCATCGATCTCTTCTTTATTCGCCCGCATCTTGCTGTAATCCGTTTTTTCCTGTTTCGCTTCTTTCAGGCTTGGGTTTTCCTGTTGTACATGAATCGACGAATGTGACAGGAATGAAGCGATGTCTTTATTCACTTCCGCGTTCATGTTGGAGAACTGCTGGAATGCTTCCACTTTATAAATAACCAGCGGGTCTTTTTGTTCAAGGTAAGCGGTCTGCACACTTTGTTTCAGATCATCCATAGCACGCAGATGTTCTTTCCATGCATCATCTATCACTACCAGGGTGATTGTTTTCTCCAGTGAAGAAGCCAGTTCGGCACCGCCGGAACTAACCACTTTATCAAGCGAAGCCAATACGTTCAATCCTTTTTTACCATCAGTAAAAGGAACCACTACATTTTCTATATGACCGCCCTGGTTTTGACGAATATTTTTGAATACAGGAACAGCCTGTGCCTTCAAACTTTCTTTATGACTGTTATATTGATCTGTTGCTTCGGTATATAAACGTTCGATCACCGCATTCAATTCACCTTTCTTGAATTCTTCTTCATCGATCTTTGTATCCAGTCCGAAGTTTACAATACAGGCCAGTTTGAATCCTTCATAGTCCTCCTGCTCCCTGAAACCAGATACCAGGCCTTCGGCTACAGTGGAGAATGAATTGTCGATATCGAATGCCAGCCTGTCGCCAAACAAAGCGTGCTGACGTTTGGCGTATACAACATTCCGCTGTTTGTTCATCACATCATCATACTCCAGCAAACGTTTACGAATGCCAAAGTTGTTTTCTTCCACTTTTTTCTGCGCGCGTTGTATGCTATTGCTGATCATACTGTGCTGGATCACATCGCCTTCTTTGTACCCTAATTTATCCATCATGGATGCTATACGTTCGCTACCGAACATACGCATCAGGTCATCTTCCAGTGAAACGTAAAACTGGGAACTACCCGGATCACCCTGGCGACCCGCACGGCCACGCAACTGCCTGTCCACACGGCGGCTT
>CAZGSG010000320.1:2276-6854 GCA_964528095.1 uncultured Terrimonas sp. | reverse complement strand
CAAATAAAACTTGACCTGAAATAATCAGCGCCGGCTCTATTAGTATGATTTATCTTAAAATTATTTTTTCATTAAACGACCGGTGCCTTATATCTCAATAATTTAATTTCTTGCATGCGCAAATGAACTCAACCTTTTTAATGTCATCCCGGGCCGATCTTATTTTTTGTGCCTTCTGAATTTTGACAGGTGTTTCAAAGGAGCTAACGGAGAAAATGAGCTAAGGAAGAACTTGGCTATTTGTACATGTTTTGAGCTAAGGAGAATTTTCACTCCGTGAAAATGGGTTTGCTACTGGTAGGTGTACCGGGCAAAATTTAAAATTAAAAATACACCCGTTTTTAGTGATACCGTTTTTGAATTTTATTTTTTAGCTTGAACCATATCCCTGATCTCGTAGATCTTCTTCTCGGTATATTTCAGGAGGTTAGTAAGATTTACCTGCTGACTTTTTTTGGTATTGACTGCATTTAGCTTTGAATCTGAATAATCGAAGTTAGGCTGGTAAGAAGAAACGGACCTTGAATTAGTTTCGTAATTAAGCTGTGTAGTAGAAGTGCCATGATTTACTACCCCTGTTGATCCATTATAAAATAATACATCATCTTTCTCCGGATCGACTACAGTAAAACGCGCAATGGGTTTCTTTTTATCATCGTATACTGAAAATGCTGATCTGAAACGATACACGCCTACATATCCTCCGTTAGACACCATTTCGGCATCTGTCAATCTAAATTGTACAGTATAGGCCGCATTACAGTCAAAACAAAAATCCTTACCCTCCAATTCTTTTACCGCTACCGGAAGTATATCTGTGATGGCATTTAATAATTTCCCTTTTTTCCTCCATTTATCGGGGAGCTCCAGCGAATACCGGTCCGGATAAGTTTTGTTCAATACAGGTTTTACGCCGCCACAGGAAAATCCAAGGAAAGCCAGTAAAAAAAGGGATACAAAAGAGAGCCTTTTCAGGTTGATCGCACAGCGAGATTGGTGTCTGGCCCCGGGGCCAATTGGTCTTGAAAATAGTTTTACAACCATTGTAAGCATGTTAGTTGTTTAAAAATAAGCCAGTGTTTCTGATTTCTTTATTAAAATTTGTTAAAAGATGGACAGTCCACCGGCATCTATAATGGTATTTTTTTTCGTTTCCACGTTCTGTATAATATCAGTATCAATCCTCCTATTACTATTATGAATGCGATAGCCCTGAAAGTAGCATTTTGTAAAAAGGTTTCTTTGTCCTTACCTGCCGCCAGGTAGTTATTGCTCTGCTTTATGTAATAAGACAATTGTGGATAATCTTTATTCAGTTTTCTTACTTCTTCAAATGCCACCCTTGCTTTGCGGTAATACCCGGTATAAAAAAAGCCAAGCGCCTCATTATATTTTTCCGCAGCCCTGCTCATTTGCGCGTAGACTTTTACAGAATCGAGAAATTCATTTACAATAAATGCAGGTATGGCAAAATTAAATCCCATGGCCAGTCCACCGGTGTTTTGCTCAAGGCTACCGAATGTAGCGAGCCCTATTACTTTTCCTTCATTGTTACATACAGGACTTCCGCTACTGCCATGTGTAATTACGGCATCCATTTGAAAAACCGGCCAGCCCCCAATTGATTTTTTAATCGCGCTGACGATGCCCGCCGTCAATGTAGGCTCTATGCTTGTTTCTTTGGCCAGGTATGTATTGCTTGTGACAGGTTCGGGATATCCATATACCAGCACCTGTTCACCAATACGGGCTATCTGTTCCGTGCTGACAGGCAATACCGGCATTTCCCTCACACTGTCTATTTTTAGAACGGCCACATCCTTGCCCGGCATTGGTTTTCCTTTAAGTATCACCCGGGCTGGTTTTTTTATCTTCAGGGATTGATTATTGTCGCTATCTACCCTGTACAAAACAGAAATCTCTTTTTTGAGATCAAAAAGTATCATAGAAGACACCTGCGAATAAATAAAACTATAGGCATTATAAAGCAGGTTACGCTGTTCATCTGTCAACGTCATAGCCCAGGAGGTCTGCAGTGACCGGATATTCGCTTCCGTTACTTCCTGGAATGTTGATAGGATAAATTTGCGGCGGATAAACGCGCTGTCCCTGTCAATGACATGGCAATTGGTGATGATATATCCATCGCCTGTTACAAAAAATCCTGTTCCAGAAGAAACGATCCGGTGCTTTTGCCTGAAATATTGGTTGGTACCGGAGAAATAATGAAAGGGATTATTGTACAATGCTTTTACTACAAGGTCCAGTTTCTCTTCAGCCGAAAGCATGGTGCCACTGGTATCCAGTCTTTTTACCGAGTCGACCAGTTGCCTGAATTTTTTTACATTCATCTCCACCTGGTTCACAGATACCGTGGCGGAAAATGCGGTTTGCACCATAACGATCCCCGGGGAGTTAGCCGCATAATTCTGTTCTGCAGATATGGCCTGCCCCATGATCCTGCCACTACAAAGTAAGATGAACACAAAACCAATGAATACCCTGCTTCTATTTTTCTTTATTATTTCCATTCTATTAAACAAGTCATCAAAGTACAAAAAAACTTACTGCAAACGGGGTTGCAGGCAGGTCATTTCGTCTAAAAAATAGTATTGAGACAAAATGAGCTGTTAAAATGCCTGGTAGCCCCGCTTCTTGCATATTAATTAAGGCAGCATTTTTGTAATTTAGCGACAAACCATATTAATGAGAATTGGAATTTCATTGATCCTTGCAGTTGTTTTGTTTTCCTGCCAGAAAGAAACCGATATCAGCACTAATCCCCCTCCAACCGTTGCGGCTAAAAAAGAACTGGATATTTCCTATGGCAGCGATAATCGTCAGAAAATGGATATTTACCTGCCCGCTGGCCGAAAGACCGATTCCACTAAATCAATTGTCATCATACACGGCGGAGCCTGGAACGAAGGAGATAAATCAGAGTACAGTCTTTACGTGGATACCTTACAAAAAAGATTTCCCGGTTACGCGGTTTTTAATATCAATTACCGGTTATATTCCGCCGGCAATAATCTATTCCCGACACAGGAAAATGATGTAAAGACGGCGCTTGAATTTATTGTGTCAAAGAAGGATGATTATAAGATCAGCGATAAGATCGTGTTATTGGGCATCAGTGCAGGAGCGCATTTATCGCTATTGCATGCCTATAAATACCCGGGACCGGCAAAAATAAAAGCGGTGGTTGATTTTTTTGGCCCCACCGATATGATAGACATGTACGATCATCCGCGAAACCCGCTGGTTGTTCCATTATTGGAAACCTTGCTTGGCGGTACGCCCACCACAAAAACGGCTTTATACCAGCAATCGAGCCCGGTCAATTTTATTACTCCACAAAGCCCGCCTACCATTATCCTGCAGGGCGGTACAGACGTTTTAGTTGATCCGGCTCAATCACAAACCCTTGCTACCCTTTTGCAGGCAAAAGGAGTGACGACCCAATATGTTTTTTACCCAACGGAAGGACACGGTTGGTTTGGCACCAACCTGGTACACTCATTCAATGCGATCCAGACTTTCGTGGAAACGAACGTCGACTAAATCTATTTATTTCTGTATTCGATCATCAATATTGATTGAATATCCTGCGGATTTGTTATATTCGATTTAACGGTTGCCCT
Source organism: uncultured Terrimonas sp. (assembly GCA_964528095.1). Taxonomy (GTDB): domain Bacteria; phylum Bacteroidota; class Bacteroidia; order Chitinophagales; family Chitinophagaceae; genus CAZGSG01. The sequence continues at coordinate 3,210 of CAZGSG010000320.1, read as the reverse complement.
TCACAAAAACAGTGAGGCAACTTTTTTATTTTTATAGCTAACTAACAACTTCTTATGACGGGTCAACAATTGTTTGATGACTACAATGTATCTCCTGGTATCTGGGATGAAATGTGCCACGATAAAAATATCCGTTCCCAATATGCGCAGGTATTTAATGATATCAGCCAGCTTCCGATCGACCTTCTTTTACAAAAAGATAAACTAGCCGGTGAGTTGTTCATGAACCAGGGCATCACTTTTACCGTATACAGTGATAATGCAGGTATTGAACGCATCTTTCCTTTCGATATCATTCCCCGTATTCTCACAGGAGCCGAGTGGGAACATATTCAACGCGGCATTACCCAGCGCTTACGCGCGTTAAATTTATTTTTAAAGGACATTTATTCAGCGCAACAGATAATAAAAGACAAGATCATTCCCGGTGAACTGATCTTTTCATGTCCGCATTTTACCCGTGAAGTATTCGGCGTTAAAGTACCGCATGATCTCTATGTTCATATCTCTGGTATCGACCTGATCCGTGGGCAGGACGGAACGTTCTACATCCTGGAAGACAATCTCCGCACACCTTCCGGAGTTTCGTATATGCTGGAAAACCGGGAAGTGACCAAACGGATATTTCCTGGCATGTTATCAGACAGCAAAGTGAGAATGATCAATAACTATCCGCTTTTACTTAATAATATTCTTACCAGCCTGGCGCCGCAGCAGATCTCTGCACCCACAGTGGTATTACTGACGCCCGGTGTGTATAACTCTGCATATTTTGAACATACTTTCCTTGCCAGGCAGATGGGCATTCAACTGGTAGAGGGAAGAGACCTGGTGGTAGACAATCATAAGGTGTATATGAAAACCACGGCGGGTCTGCAACAGGTACATGTGATCTATCGCAGGATGGATGATGAATACCTTGACCCACTTGTAT
>CAZGSG010000320.1:1908-2266 GCA_964528095.1 uncultured Terrimonas sp. | reverse complement strand
GAAATGTAGCTATTGTGAACGCGGTAGGCAACGGCGTAGCGGATGATAAAGCGGTGTATGCGTATGTGCCTGCCATGATCAAATATTACCTGAATGAAGAGATCATCCTTCCCAATGTGCCAACGTATAGTCTCGAAGATGAAGAAGCCCGAGAGCATGTATTTGCCAATATGGAAAAAATGGTGATCAAACGTACAAACCAGTCGGGCGGCTATGGAATGGTGATGGGCGACAAAGCCAGTGAAAAAGAAATAGATGATATTAAAGCGGCTATCCTGGAAATGCCCAGAGAGTTCATAGCACAGCCGATCATTAAATTATCGACTGTTCCCTGTTTTATCGATGGCAAACTGCAACC
>CAZGSG010000320.1:0-1898 GCA_964528095.1 uncultured Terrimonas sp. | reverse complement strand
GGTATGCCTTGTGCGGACCAGGAGGTATCCGCATAGTGCCCGGCGGTCTTACAAGAGTTGCCTTAAGAGAAGGTTCATTGGTGGTCAACTCATCACAAGGCGGAGGCAGTAAGGACACATGGGTTGTTGACCTTTGATAAATGACCATTTATCACTCTATTCGATTTATACTACTACTAAATAATATTGCTTCATGCTAAGTCGTATTGCAGATTCACTTTTTTGGCTGAGCCGCTATATGGAAAGAAATGATTGCCTGGCTCGTGCCATACGCACTAATTATATTCTTTCCTTTGATGTCGTCAATAGTACTGATTACTCCTGGCAGGACCTTATCGCCCTTTTTGCACACTCATCGGATGATGCTATAATAGCAAACGGAAGATCCCAGCCTGCGGCATTAAGATTCCTGATAGCGGATGTAAAAAACCATAATTCCGCCAAAGCACTGATCTCCAAAGCCAGGGAAAACGCGAGGGGTGTACAGGATAATATCACCAAGGAGGTATGGGAACAGGTAAACCAATTATACCATATCGTCAACCACCCGGAGCTTGAGAAAAAAATAACCGGAACCAGGTCCCTTGAAACCATCGAATTGCTGGACCAGGACAGTACGCTATATTATGGTGTTACAGACAGCACCATGCCGCGGGGCCAGGGTTGGAATTTTATGAACCTCGGGAAATTTGTCGAACGCTCGCTACTGACTATCGATACAGCTTATTCGCATTTCAAAAAAATAGATCACCAGGTAAATAATCCGCAGGATATTCTTTTCTGGAGAAACCTTTTGCTTTCCTTATCCGGCTATGAATTGTACCTTAAGTCATACCCGCACGGCCAGCACAATCTCAATGTGATCGATCATATCATTTTTAATAAAGACTTTCCACGTTCTCTTGTGTACTCGCTCAACCGTATTAAAAAATACCTGGACGATGTGATCGTAGATACTAAAATGGAAGGAAGCGATCAGCTTGTACGAACATTTGGCCGCCTCTGGAGCCGGATAGAATATGCTGATATGAATATGATCGCGGAAATCAGCTTTCCCCAGTTTCTGCAATCCGCACGGGAAGAGCTGGAGGAATTTTCTAACCAACTCTCACGAATCTATTTTTCATACGCATAATTATTATCAATGCCTGTATTCAACATACATCATATTACCAGATACCAATACGACCGGCCGGTAAAAGAAAGTGTGAATGAAATAAAATTATACCCGTTCTCTGACCACACACAGGAAATACTTTCGCAGCAGGTTGTCATTACCGAAGACCCCGAGATCCTTTTCATAAAAGATTACTGGGGTAATAAAACCGGTATGTTTAACCTGATGGTAGCCCATACGGAACTGGTCATAGAAAGTAAACTCATTGTAAGAACATTAGGGCAGACAGAGCCCTTGCTTAATTCATTAGCCCTGTTGCCGGATCTTGAAAAAGATATCAGGGGCAATCTTACCCTGCTGGAGCTCTCGCAATTATCAGAACTGGAGATACGGGAGAAGATCAGCAGGATCGCCGATCAGTTTTATACCCCTGACATGACGGTGGCGATGATCGTAAGTAAATGCGCTGGTTATATTTTTGAAAAATTCAATTATATCAAAGGCATCACTACCATTCACACCACGGTAGCGCAAATACTGGAACTGGGGTCTGGTGTATGCCAGGATTTTGCACATGTGATGCTGGAACTATTGAGATCAATAAAAATCCCCTGCCGCTATGTAAGCGGCTATATCTGCCCGAATAAAAATGGTATGCGTGGTGAAGGAGCTACCCACGCGTGGGTTGAAGCATGGATCCCCAACCTGGGCTGGACAGGCATTGACCCGACCAATAATGTATGGGTGACCACGCATCACGTGAAATTAGCAGTAGGCCGTA
>CAZGSG010000319.1:0-6903 GCA_964528095.1 uncultured Terrimonas sp. | reverse complement strand
CTTTTACTCTCCACTTGGCCGCCCGGATGCGAAGTTTCTGATTCAATAACTCCGGTGACAACAGAACCGGCAACCGCAAGAAAGGAAGCGTCTTGTACTGCCAGCAGGAAAGTAGTGTCTGTTTCTTCCGGTGAAACCCCTGTATTGTCAGACGGCCTGGCAAATCACCCGAAAAAGCAAATTGACAAAATCAATATTAACGGTTTCATAATACTATTTTTGATGAAATGGAGTTTTAAAAATTGTGGTTATTAATCCAATTGTAAAATACCCAAAACCTGCAGCTTAAGGGCATATTATTTGTTTTTATTTCACACAACAATTTTTTTTTGCATGAATTGGGTCGATCTTTCCCTGGTATTGATTTTTCTCCTGGCATTATGGTCTGGCTGGCACAGAGGTTTTATTTTAGGCACGCTTGATCTCACTGGGTGGATTGGAAGTTTTGTGCTCGGCTATATATTTTATCCGCATACGGCAACACTATTGGGAAAATGGTTTCCCTCGCTGGGTGTTTGGCTATTGCCAGTTGCTTTTTTACTAACAGCAGGTATTGCAAAATTAATATTGAGTCTTATCATATCCCGTATTATCCGTGCCATTCCTGCAGAAACACGACAGGCCGGTGCAAATAGGTTACTGGGTATCGTACCCGGGGCGATCACCGGATGGATCTATACAATTATTGTTTCCGCATTGCTGCTTGCGCTCCCTTTAAAAGATTCTATTACCAATGAAACCCGAACCAGCAAACTGGCGGCTCGCCTGGCTATACAATCAGAATGGGCGAATAAAAAACTGGCGCCTGTATTTGACCAGGCCGTGCGTCAGACCATGAACAGCCTTACCGTACATCCTGCATCGCACGAAAAAGTTGAATTACATTTCACGTATGATAAACCTGTTGTACGACCATTCCTGGAAATAGAGATGCTGGAAATGGTAAATAAAGAAAGAGCAAAAGAAGGCTTAAAACCATTGAAAGCCGATCCCGAATTGAGCAAGGTGGCAAGAGCGCATTCCAGAGACATGTTCATACGCGGGTATTTTGCCCATGAAAATCCTGACGGTCAGGATCCATTCGCCCGTATGGAAAAAGCGAATGTTTCTTTTAAGGTCGCAGGGGAAAATCTTGCACTTGCTCAGACCCTTGAAATTGCACATATCAATCTCATGAACTCTCCCGGGCATCGCGCCAATATAATGAATCCCGCATTCGGGAGGCTTGGTATCGGTATTCTCGACGGCGGATTCTATGGCCTGATGATCAGCCAGGAATTTCGTGATTAAGAACGGCCTGTCCGGCACAGTTTTTCATTATAACAGATAGTTGTTTATCATTAACTATCTATTATGAATTGGGACTGGCAAAAATTTTACGACAAAGCATATTCCTGGATACTCAATTCCGGGCCGAAAATATTAGCAGCTATATTCATACTCATCGTAGGTTTGTGGTTGATAAGAGTATTTAACCGCTGGGCCAAACGGGCTTTTGAACGGCGCAAATTCAATCCATCCCTTCGCTATTTTTTACAGAACCTGGTAGCTATTACCCTCCAGATATTGTTAATACTCCTGGTGATGCAGATAGCGGGTATTCAACTCACTTTTTTCACTGCCATCATTGCTGGCTTGAGTGTGGCCGCCGGTCTGGCATTATCCGGTACTTTACAAAATTTTGTCAGCGGCATATTGATATTGGTAATGAAACCCTACCGGGTTGGTGATAATATCAATACACAGGGACAGGAAGGAGCAGTCAGCAGTATTCAATTATTTTATACAACCGTCATCACATTCGACAATAAAACGATTACCATTCCCAATGGCCAGCTCTCAAACAATGTCGTTATCAACCTGACAAAAGAAGGTAAAAGACGGATTGACACAGAGCTGAAATTTAGTTATGGCATCGACTACGACCAGCTAAAACCCATCTTACAGTCCAGTGTTGATAGCACTGAAAATATGCTTCGTGAGCCTTCATCCCGTGTTGGCATTTCAGCCCTTGAACCAGACCGCTATACAGTAACAGTAAGCGTTTGGACCAATGCACATGGTTTTAATGACAACAGGCTTGTGTTGTTAGAAAAAATAATGAAAGATCTTAAAAATGCGGGTATCAAATTACCCGGAATGTGAGCAGATTTATTGTGGTACAATAGTTGGAATTTATTGATTATTAAAACAGGCAGTATGAAATTAAAAGCGTCATTATTCTTATTATTATTTACGATGATTGTGCTGAGTAGCTGCGGAGCTGTGGAGACAGTTTTTAAGGCCGGTATGTGGTGGGCGTTTTTTCTTGTAGGGCTCGTAGTGATACTTATACTCTGGATCGTATCCAAATCAAAGAAATGATCTGCCATTCATAAAATGCTACCATGTCAACAGCTATTCATTTTATTGGAATGTCGGGCAGCCTGCGTAAAGGCTCGTTTAATACATATCTTTTAAATGGATTGCGGGAGCTGTTGCCAGAGGGCGTATCGATGCAAATAGTCTCTATTGCAGACATACCGTTGTATAATGCAGACCTGGATACTCCGGCAGCTACACATCGTCCCGAAAGCGTGGAAAAATTCAGGAACAGTTTGGCGAAAGCAGATGCGGTGATCTTTGTTTCTCCTGAATATAATTATTCAATACCGGGCGGGCTAAAAAATGCCATCGACTGGGCATCAAGGGGTGAAGATTCCCCACTAAAAAGAAAACCCGTTGCTGTAATGGGCGCAACTCCCGGACTATGGGGTACGGTACGGATGCAAGCCGCTTTTCAGCAGGTCTTTTTATTCCTGGATATGAAGCCCATTTTGCAACCAGAGGTATTGGTGGCCCAGGCGGCCAATAAGTTTGACAAAGAAGGAAATCTTATTGATGAAAAAACAAAAGATATAATCCGTAAAAAACTGGAAGCTCTCAAAAAAATAGCTTCTGTAAAATAAATTATTATGAAAAAACAAGAAACTAAAACAGTAAACAGGAAAGATGATCTGCCTGATACAAAAAAAGATCAGCAACATTTACAGGGAGATGAAGGTATTCTTGATTTACCAGGAGTGGAGGATATACCGGGACAGGAGCATATACATGTCGCGCCTCTTGGTGAATTGGCAGATACAACCATTTCTTCAGCAGATGAAGAAGGCGAAGGCATATTAGATGATCCTGATGAAACAGAAGACGAGTTTGATGCTTTTAATGCTAATGTAACTAAAGATGAAAGAAAAGCACTAAAGGACGCTACTGAGAAAGTACAGACTGATGATGAAAAAGCATTGCAGCGAGCTAAACTGGATAATGTGGATGAAGACGGCGACAAACTCAACGAAACAACAGGCCTAAGCGGTAATGATCTGGATATACCAGGTAGTGAAGATGATGATGCAGATGAACTGATCGGAGAAGAAGACGAAGAAAATAACTCCTATAGCCTTGACCAGGAAAAAGAAGATGACAGCACAAACCGTGACTAATTATTTACCATGGCCATGTTCAATAAAATTATCGCTCTCTTTTCGATAGCTATTGCTCTCCCGGCTCTATCACCCGCCCAGGAAAAAGTGCAATATCCTTACGAAGTAAAAAAGATCGTTCTTTCGATAGAAAACAGAAAGGTTTCAATGGCTTATATGGAGATAGAGCCATCGAAACCAGCCATAAAAACAGTATTACTGTTGCATGGAAAAAATTTTAATGGCTATTACTGGAAAGAAGTGATTCCCTTTCTTGTGAATGAAGGGTATCGTGTCATTATACCCGACCAGGTAGGTTGGGGCAGATCAGACAAACCAGTAATGGCTTATAGCTTTCATATGCTGGCTCAGAATACAGTTGCACTATTGAATCTATTAAATATTGATAAAACAATTGTCATAGGGCATTCTATGGGTGGTATGCTGGCATTTCGCCTGGCCATGCTTTATCCAGAAAAAGTAGAAAAGCTGATCGTTGAAAACCCCATCGGTCTTGAGGATTATAAACGGTTTGTACCTTATCGTTCAATAGAGAAGTTAACCGAAAATGAAAGCAAAGGCAGCTATGAATCTTATAAAAAGTACCAGCAATCTTATTACCCGCAATGGAAGCCAGCATATGAGCAATACGTAAAAGCTCAGGCAGAAGTGTTGGGTGATACCGCTTTTCAACGAATCGCGAAGGTAAATGCGCTCACCTACCAGATGATCTATGAGCAGCCTGTTTGTTATGAATGGGACCGTATTGTTGCTCCTACCCTTCTTATCATAGGACAGGAGGACAGGACAGTGGTAGGAAAAGATCAACTAACAGAGGAACAGAAAAAGGAATACGGCTACTACCCTGCCCTGGGTCAGAAAACAGCACAACAGATCAAAAATTCGAAACTGGTCGCCATGCCGGGCATAGGCCATATCCCTCACGTGCAAAATATAGAGGCATTTAAAAAGACAGTATTGGAGTTTATTGAGTAGGTATTAATAAAAAATATACCGGCTGCAAAATTCATGCAACCGGTATAGTACACTCATTCCCGTTCTGCTATAAAAACCAGCGATTTTAATTAAGGTTAAGCACTTTATCCTTTGGATATTTTACATTATACGCAAACCTTATCTTCCTGTTTTCACCCGGTGCCAGTTCAAGTTTCCATGTCAGTACACCAATATCCGTGTTTACTGCAGCACCGCCCGCATCAATCAGTTCTACCTCAATCTCCTTGGTAGTTGACAATGGATACTGATCCTTGAGCAGGATCTTTATAGAATCCTTTTTGTTATTCTTAACGGTTAATTCATAGGTTAGCTTTTGTTGTTTATTATTACCCAGGAATTTCACACTGCTGAAATCGACCAGTTTTTCTTTCTTTACTACTACCCTTTTATCCCTGCCCAGGGTAAGATTGAGCGTATCAAATGTAGAGTTCGGGTCAATAAAAGATTTACCTACATAGGTTCCTTCGAAGATGATATTTGCATCGCCAGGGAGAAGATTGAGTTTTTCCCAGTCTGCCACCTCTGCAAGCAGGTATGCATCCTTATCCAAACGGGGTACGGAATAAAACTTATAGTTTGCTCCAATTACGTATTCTTTCAGGGTAGCCGTTTGTTCCTTCCCATTCGCCGGTACATCATAGGGCAGGTCAATGTCGAATGTAACATTGAGTTCATTGTCTGTCATTGATACATAGTCTTCCAGTCCGTCTTTTAAGGTTACCATTACTACTCCATTCGCAGCCCTTGAACCATAGATAGCCGTTGCCGACGCGTCTTTCAGCGTTTCTATACTTTTTACAGAGGAAGGGTTGATCTTTGCATAATCGTCGGCACTCATGATCGCGCCATTCACTACGTATAAAGGAACCGCATTGTCTTTCAATGTTCCATACCCTCTTATTGATACACTTTGGTTCACTATGCTGCTTTCTTTTTTATCACCGAAACTCTGGATCCTGTTCATCGAACGCAGATCCCGCTCCATAGCCGCTACGGGATTAACATAACTTAGAAACCATGATCTTAAGACCGGCGCGTTGCCCCATTGGCTGGGGACAGATGTAGATAATGATAATTTTACTTTTTTCCAGTCGATCCCTGTCGTCTGCACGATCTTCGATTTATAAATAACCTTAAGCGGGCTTTTTATATCGTCTACCCGGATATCGTAATAGGGAGTCCAGTATGCATTGGGCGTAATATAAGTCAGCTCGAAATCATATTTACCGGCAATAGCCACTGATAATTGCAGCGTGAGCTGCCCGATCGTTTTTGTGTTCTTATTTTCTTCTTCTTTTACCTGCGAGTTGATGCGTGCAAGCTGTTCATTCATTTTTTTAAATTTCTCGCGTTGCGCTGCCAGGTCATTTTGCAATTCAGATGATTTGCTCTTGTAATAATCCATCAATTTTATCAATTCGGCTACACTGAGCCCGGTTTGTTGACCTTTGATATCCCTGTTTGCTTTGAGTACCTCCAGCAGGTCGAGGATCGTAGTGATCTGCACATTGAGCTTATCTGCGTCTTTCTGTATCTTTTCCGCAGAGTCTTTGAGCATTTTCACCCGCCCGCTTATATCCGGCGATACCAGGTAGTTATTAGAAAACTCAACACCCATGATCGTCACAGCAGACGGGCAATTGATCTGGATACTGTTAATATCGATGAAATTGCTGATACCCTCAATAATCAGCTCATTATTTCCCTGTATTAATTGCCCGGTGGCTTTATGGCTGAGTTCAGCGCCGGTACGATATACAGTCACGGATTTAAGGTCGGAAGGGATTTTCTGGGGTTCATTAACAGCAAAAGCACCAATGCTGAAGCCAAGCAGGCATAAAAGGGAGGAAATGATTGTTTTAAATGGCATATTTCTAGTTTTTTCAACTGGAAGATGCCCTTTGATTGACCATTACATAAGCCGGAGTGATTTTTTTGAGGTATTTAAATAATGCCTGCTACCCTCAGGGATTTCCCGTCTATGGAGTCCGTCGGTATTTATGCCCACGGGGTGACCATTTCAGCTCCATCGATCTATAGGTGTCCACGCTCCAAAGCTTACCTGTTTGTAACAGCACCATCGGACATCAGACTCCATGCCCTGAAGGGGCGGGTTGTTTGTATGGATTTCACGCAGCGTATTTTAGAATAACCATTCAGTTTCGATTAATATAACTTGAGTTCTATAGTAGTAGAATTGAAGAATTGTCCTTCTAATCCATGCATCACTAACACAGTAATAGCTTTCACACAGAGCTAAGGAGTAAATGGGCTAAGGAATAGTCAGGCTGTTTATACATTTATTATCGGTTGAAATAAAGAGTTAACAGAGCGTTTTCACTGACGTGAAAACACCACCCTCATCAACGACTGCTTTTTCACGCAGTGAAAAATCTCCTTAGCTCATCCGTTCATACAAATAAAGAAT
>CAZGSG010000318.1:0-6920 GCA_964528095.1 uncultured Terrimonas sp. | reverse complement strand
CGCAAAACTTTCGATGAAGCTTCCCGCCGTAAAGGTGTAACTGGTGAAAACCTCATCAAGTTACTCGAAGCCCGTCTTGATAATACGGTTTTCCGTATGGGGATTGCTCCTTCACGTCCTGCTGCCCGTCAGTTGGTTAGCCACAAACACATTGAAGTAAATGGTGAAGTAGTAAACGTTCCTTCTTTCCAGCTGAAAGCAGGTGATGTGATCACTATTAAAGAAGGAAGCAGAAGCAGAACTTCTATTACCAGTGTTGTTCGTGCCAAGAATCCAAAATTCAACTGGCTGGATTGGAATGAAACTGAGCTGAAAGGCACATTCATTACATATCCGGAGAGAGAAAGCGTTCCTGAGAACATTAAGGAACAGTTGATTGTTGAGTTGTATTCTAAGTAAGATAAGCCTCAGGCATGCCTGGTGCTATCTGAAACAATCATTTAAACCCTATCTTTTCCGCTCCGTATGGAGTGGAGGGGATATAAAACCTAAAGTTTAATAATATGGCCATTTTAAATTTCCAGAAGCCGGATAAGATCATTCTGCAAAAAGCAACTGATTTTGAAGCTCAGTTCGAGTTTCGTCCGTTGGAGCCTGGTTACGGTGTAACCATTGGTAATGCACTTCGCCGTGTATTACTCAATTCATTGGAAGGGTACGCTATTGTTGGCGTAAAGATTGAAGGCGTGGAGCATGAATTTGCTACCATGAAAGGGGTGAGTGAAGATGTGGTCGAAATTTTCCTGAACCTGAAACAGGTTCGTTTCAAAAAGATCGCTGAGCATGAAGTGGCTAATGAGCGTATCATGTTGTCACTGAAAAATAAAACTGAATTCACTGCAGGTATGATCGGAGAAGGAACACATTCTTTCCAGATCATGAACCCTGATCTGCTGATCTGCACACTTGATTCATCTGCAAAGATGGATATCGAGCTGACTATCGGCAAAGGTCGTGGTTATGTTCCTGCTGAAGAGAACAAACCAAAAGATGCTCCGCTTGGTTATATTCCGATCGATTCTATTTTTACTCCTATCAAGAATGTAAAATACAGCATCGAAAATACACGGGTTGAACAGCGTACTGACTATGAGAAACTCCTGATGGATGTTTCTACAGATGGCACCATTCACCCTGAAGAAGCAGTAAAACAAGCTTCAAGGATCCTGATCCAGCATTTGATGATCATCACTGATGAGAACATCACTTTCGACAACAAAGAAGAAAAGAAAGAAGACCTGGTAGACGAACAAACACTGCAATTACGCAAGGTGTTGAAGACGCCATTAGAAGACCTGGATCTTTCTGTTCGTGCCTTTAACTGTCTGAAAGCTGCCAAGATCAACTCATTGAGTGAGCTCGTACAGTATGAGCAGGAAGACCTTATGAAATTCCGGAATTTCGGACAGAAATCACTTGCTGAAATCGAGCAGGTATTGACTGAAAGAGGTTTGTCCTTCGGAATGGACCTGTTGAAAATGGGTGTAGATAAAGACGAACTGTAAAGTATTTGCGGACGGTTCACGGATCGTCCGCATTTTTATTTAGATAAGTAGATTGTAATTCCTGACACGGTACAATCGAATTTTTTTAACTAAAGTCCGAATAGAGAGATTCAATTGTTGAATTTTTCATTTTGACTTTTAAATTTTAAGTCATGCGTCACGGAGACAAAGTAAAAAATTTAAGCCGCACCAAAGCTCACAGAGAAGCTTTGCTGAGTAACCTGGCTTGTCAATTGATCCAGTACAAAAGGATCGTTACCACCACTGCAAAAGCAAAAGCTTTACGTACTTATGTAGAGCCGCTGATCACAAAAAGCAGGCAGGGTGAAAGTAAAGAACAGATATCTCATCAGCACCGCGTGGTATTTAGTTACCTGCAGGATAAAGCTGCTGTGAAAGAATTATTCACAGTGGTGGGTCCAAAAATCGCTGGTCGCCCGGGTGGATATACACGCATCATCAAGTTAGGTGCACGTGTAGGTGATAATGCTGAAACAGCGCTGATCGAACTGGTAGATTTCAACGAAATCTATGGTAAAGGCAAAGAAGAAGCAAAAACTCCTGCTAAGAAAACACGTCGTGCAGGTGGCGCAAAAAAGAAAGCAGATACAACATCGAAGCCGGAGGAAACTACCTCGGCTGAAGAAAAAACTGCTGAATAATTACCACAATCTTTGTTCAATAGTATTTGCCCCGGCCAAAAGCCGGGGCATTTTTTTTACCCCTTCAATTGCTTATGGCGTAGAAAATCATACGTACGCAATTTGAAAAAGGAAAACAGAGACAGTAATCAAAATGCAGCAGGCGGTGGATTTATAGCGGAAATAAAGTATTTTCACTGGCCATAGATTGCTTGCTGCTTATCACGGAAAAAAAACTAAGGGAAATGGATCATCAGTCAACAACCGCATTGCAGCAATTCAGGAATTTAGTCGGTATCAAATTCCAATTATACAATAGCCTTTTTACCTCGCTTCCTTTTCACCGGATTGAGCGGACAGGAATTCTTTTATCCCTGCTTGGAGCTAACTGTGAGGATGGTTATAAGAAAAAGAAAAGCCCTGTAGAGATCATTGAAGAATTTTTTGAAAAACATACATCGTATGTGAGCGATCAGGAACGGCTGGACCTGTTATTCCGTTTTGTGCAATATGCAGAAAGACAGGTGGTGCTTTTTGATGCGCTTGAAGATGCAGCCTTTCGTCATGTACATGATATGAACGGCACAGGTACATTAAAAAACCTGGAGACCCAGGTAGAACAATCTCAAAAACAGGGTGAGCTGGCAGAAAAGCTAAAGGACTTTTCTGTGCGTATGGTGCTTACGGCACATCCCACTCAGTTTTATCCCGGCTCGGTATTGGCGATCATACATGACCTGTCAAAAGCATTGGCAGACAACAACACCAGCCAGATCAATATGTATCTTCAGCAATTGGGTAAGACGGCATTCTTTAAAAAGAAGAAACCAACGCCTTATGATGAAGCGATCAGTCTTGTCTGGTACCTGGAAAATGTTTTTTATGCAGCCGCCGGTCGAATCCTCACATTTTTAAAAAATCAGTTTCCCGATGCTGTCAACCCCGACAACCCCGTTATTAACATGGGTATCTTCGCTGGAGGTGACAGGGATGGTAACCCTTGTTTAACAGCAATTACCACTTTGCAGTGAGCTGATGCGTTGACTAGCAGTATCATTACATGTTATTACCTGGATGTAAGAAGGATAAGGAGAAGGCTCACATTTGATGGGGTAGAGAATGTACTGGCGGGATTGGAGAAAAAATTATACAATAATATTTTTATACCCGGACAGCGAACTGAACTCACCAAAAAGGAAATACTTGATACATTGTTAACCATCCGCCATACATTGGTGCATCAGCATAATGGCCTTTTCGTTTACCTGGTGGAGAATCTCATCAATAAGGTAGAGGTATTCGGATTACATTTTGCTTCACTGGATGTAAGACAGGAGAGTTCCGTACACGGGCAGGTGCTGGACCTGATAGCTGAAAAAACAGGAGCCCTGCCGGCAGAGTATGCAGCGGCAACTGATAAGGAAAAAATAAAATTATTACAGGATGTCGATCAATCTGCTGATCCGGCTTTATTGAATGCCGGCATTGAAGCGGATACGATAGAAACTATCAAAGCAATAAAGACCATCCAGCAACACAATGGGGAATCGGGCTGTAACCGTTATATCATCAGTCAGTGTAATAAGGCGCTTAATGTGATGGAAGTATTTGGGCTTTTCTTATTATCGGGTTGGAAAAAAGAGGAGATGAATATCGATATCGTTCCGCTCTTTGAAACCGTAGATGATTTGCAAAGCGCGGCAGAAGTAATGAAAGAGTTGTATGAGAATGAGGTATACAGCAAACACCTGCAACGGAGAAATAGTAAACAGACGATCATGCTTGGTTTTTCTGATGGAACAAAAGATGGCGGTTATCTGATGGCCAACTGGAGTATCTATAAAGCCAAGGAAGAACTGACCGCAATATCCAGGCAGTATGGTCTTGATGTGGTCTTTTTTGATGGCAGGGGAGGCCCGCCGGCAAGAGGTGGTGGAAAGACGCATAAGTTCTATGCATCTATGGGAAATAATATTGCCAATAAAGAGATCCAGCTTACAATACAGGGGCAAACGGTGAGCTCCAATTTTGGGATCATTGATGCCGCACAATTCAATATTGAGCAATTGATACATGCAGGTATCTCCAATGAATTGTTTGCACCAAAAGAAGAAACACTGCATGAAGACCAGGAACGATTACTGGAAGAGTTGTCCAATGAAAGTTATAATTCGTACAAGGAGTTAAAAGATCATCCTTATTTTATCGAATACCTCGGACATGCCAGTCCTTTAAAGTTTTATGCAGAAACAAATATCGGATCGAGGCCGGCCAAACGTGGCAGCTCTGCAAGACTATCGTTAAAAGACCTCCGAGCTATTCCATTTGTAGGCGCATGGAGCCAGTTAAAGCAAAACGTGACAGGCTATTATGGTGTTGGAACAGCATTGAAAAAAGCAGAGGAAGCCGGTAAGCTTAATGATATTAAAAAACTTTACCAGCAATCCATGTTCTTCAAGACACTGATCGATAACTGCGAGATGGCTATGAAGAAATGTTTTTTCCCATTGACCGCATTTCTATCGCAGCATAAAGTGTATGGTGAAATATGGAACAAGATATACGAGGAGTATGAGCTTACACAACGATATATTGCTGTTATTTCAGGAAAATCCGAATTGATGACGGATTACCCGGTAGAGCAATTGTCGATCATGATGAGAGAGCGTATCGTGCTGCCTTTGGTTACGATTCAGCAATATGCCATCACCAAAGTCAGGGAGATAGAAGAGAAACTCGTTAACGCGCCGATAAAAGATACCTATGGTAAACTGGTCATGCGTTGCTCTTTTGGGATCATTAATGCAGGGAGGAATTCGGCTTAAAAATGATTAGTATTTAGTTCGGGGTTCAGCGTTTTATATGTAATAGTTTAGAATATCTGAAAGTAAGAAGCATGTTTCGAATATCAAACCTGGAACATTGAACCTGATCTTTTCAAACTCCCGGCTTCGAACACTGAACTCGTTTATTCAAATAACAAAAGGCATACACTTACTCCGTGTATGCCTTTTGTTTTCAAGTAGAATGGCGGGTAATACTATGATTAGAATGAATATACTGCAGCGAGGATGAATGCTCCTGAGCCTTTTGTAAAAGCTCCAGAGTTTTTCATAAAGAAATCATCTTTAGCATTGTCAAAACGAAGCTCAGGGATGATGGTAAGTCCGCCTACTTTTACATTAGCAGATAATGTTGCAGCGAAGATAGAAGTACCGATAACGCCATCAGTTCCATCTTTTTTATCGTCAAATAACTCTCCACGTAATGTGAGCCCGAATAAAGATGTCGGATCAAAATTCAGGTAAAGCGCAGAACCCCAGAATGATTGTTTTGGATCTTTATCATATTGTAAAGTCCGGGTAGTTCCGTTATAACCAAGGCTGAATTTATCGGACAGCTTGCCTGTAAGCACCAGGTCAAACTGGTTGCTTTTTACTTTATCAAGGTTTTTACCACCGGCATAATTCAGGTAACCGCTGAAATTACCGTCTTTAGATGCAGCGTGGAACTGTGCAAGTAAATATTTCTTTTCAAAACTTGCGGTTGTATAATCTGTTGGATTGGCAATACCCACCATGAAACTGATATTGTCGGTAGGCGCTACATCCAGTTTAAGACCTGTATGAAAGAACGGTCCGTAGGAGAACATATAACTCATGCTATAGTTCCTGTTCAGTTGCGGATCCAGTAATTCATATCCGACATGGGTACCAAATTTACCCATGGTGAACTTTACTTTATCAGAAGGTGCAAAAGTAACATAAGCCTGTTTGACAGCCTGTGCAATGCCTTCGTCATTATAAGAGAATTCTTTGGCCCTGGTACCGAAACCAAGATCCAAAACTCCGCTTACCTTACCAACGCTATGCTCGATTTTTACCGAAGCCATGCCGAGTTCAAAAGAATTATGAGAATTGGTGAAGCTGGTAGGGTTATTAAAAAAAGTACGATTGCCGTCTCCGTCGAGCTGGTCTTTGGCATTGAGAAAATTATAGCGATAGTAGACATCGACACTGCCGGTAATAGTAGGTGTTGGTTTTGCAGTTGTAGAGTCCTGTGCATTAGCGGATTGAGAAATTGCAAAAGCGAGAGCAGGCGCTGCCATAGCAGCTACGATTTTTTTTCGTAACATTGTAATACATTTTAGATGTTAAGGAAAGGGCACAGTATGTAAAGACTTTTGCGAGAAGTTTTTACAAATCTATCTGTGCCTTTTTCTATTAATAAGGGTTAAAGGCCGGTAGTTCTATTTTAGTTAATGGTCTTTTCTTCTACAGTCCCGTTGTTGTTAACGAGCAAAGTACCCTGCAGATATTTTTCATTGTGTTGAGAAGCATCCAGGCCTTCCAGTTCCTCTTCCTGAGTTACACGCATTGGCATGATCCAGTTAATTACTTTGAAAATGATAAAAGAAACAACAAAGCTATAAGTAACGGCTACAAGCATACCTACCAACTGGATCGGGAATTGTGTTGGGAAAAGTGCGGTATCTCCAGGTTTAACCATGCTGAAAACGCCGGTCAGCAACATACCGGTGATACCACCGAGACCATGACATGCAAATACATCCAATGGATCGTCATATTTAGTTCTGCTCTTCAGGAATTCGGCAACGAGATTTGAAACGATCGCTGCAATGAAACCAATAAAGATAGCTTGTGGCACTCCAACAAAACCTGCAGCCGGAGTGATGGCAACAAGACCAACCACCGCACCGAACCAGAAGCCAAGAAAAGATGGGTTTTAGCAACCTGACAAAACCAAGAACGTC
>CAZGSG010000317.1:0-6956 GCA_964528095.1 uncultured Terrimonas sp. | reverse complement strand
TCAATTGCGGCTTCTGGCGATCCGAACAGTTGATCCGCTATCACATAACCGATCACTACCGCATTGCTGCCCCTGTCAAACTCGGCATCGGTCAGGTAACGGCCGGCACCAATCTCCACCGGTTGTATATCTTCAAAATCTTCACTGATGCCATAAAAATTAACGCCAGATAAAGAAGATCCTTTGTAGTTCACATCATCGGTAGCTTTGATACGGATAGCCGCAAACGCTGCGCTTTTGGTGCGCTCTTTCACCTGTTTCACCTCATCGTATTTAGGCACGGGACGGTTCACAAATTTCCACCAGGGGAAGTCGGTACCATTCCCGGAAGTCCAGTCCCATTTGTCTATATAAATTGTATTGGTGCCAAGCGATTTTACCTGGTCCTGTATATTCCGTTCCAGGCTATTCACCGTTGCGAGTACGCCGATGATGCAAAAGATGCCGATCGTAATGCCAAACAGGGAAAGAAAAGTGCGAAGCTTATTTTTCAATAACTCCTGCAGCGCCATTTTGAAACTACTGCTAACGATCTCTAAAGTGCGGCGAACCATAAACAAATTTACTGGAATAGCCTGAGGAGTAAAAATAATGCTGTATAACGGTGGCGTATGTAAATAAAAAACTGCGAAACGTATTATTTCGCAGTTTTTGCTTAAGCCCTGGATAAAGTAGTATTAATTAACCCGGGCCATTGTGGGGAAAGTGCCAGTATAATTGCTGCCGTTTGCCACGTCGGCCCATGTTCCACCCGATAATGTTGTATTGGCGCTATTGAAAGTAAAATTGGCTGATTGCGTAACTTGAGGACCCGAAAAATTGATAGAAATATAAGTGCAGTTCAGCGTAGTACCCGACAAAGTCCATGTACCGGCTGAGTAATATGTCCTACCGTCCGCACCCTTTGATTCCGTTACCAACTTCCCGTCAGGTTTAAAGATGAAATTCATCGGGATAGTACCTGCTGAAGGCAGCTGGTTAACTGTATAAGACCCTATCCATAATCCGGCCAGCGGCGGGGCAGGGCAGGTAGTATTGTCAGTGTCATTATCATCATTTTTTTCACAAGAAGAAACAAATGTCAGAAATGCTAATGATACAATAAGAACCAGGCTTTTTCTCATATTTAAATTTTGGCACAAATGTATTTATAAATAAGGGGTTAGGGCTCTTTTTCGGAGAAATAAAATTCTAAATCTCAGTCCTTTATCGCAGGCGTTCGCACGTATATTCCATAACGCCAAGCAAAAAATCTTAACTTCGCCGCCCAATGAAATATCATAACGAAATACTTCGACGCCGCACTTTTGCGATCATCAGTCACCCGGATGCCGGTAAGACCACTCTTACCGAGAAATTTCTTTTGTTCGGCGGAGCTATACAGGTAGCCGGCGCTGTTAAAAGCAATAAGATCAAGAAACACGCAACGAGTGACTTTATGGAGATCGAAAGACAGAGAGGTATCTCAGTCGCCACCTCTGTTATGAGTTTTGAATACAACAACACACTCATCAACCTGCTGGACACACCTGGTCACAAGGATTTTGCAGAAGATACCTATCGCACACTTACTGCAGTAGATAGCGTGATCCTGGTGGTGGACAGTGTGAATGGCGTAGAAGCGCAGACCAGGCGCCTTATGGAAGTTTGCCGTATGCGTGATACACCCGTAATTGTTTTTATCAATAAAATGGACAGGGATGGCCGTAATCGTTTTGATTTGCTGGAAGAGATCGAAAAAGAACTGAAACTGGCCCTGCATCCCATGACCTGGCCTATTAACAGCGGTAAAGAATTTAAAGGAGTTTATAACCTGCATGATAAAAGCCTGCTGCTGTTCAATGCCAATACCAAGGCTACAGGAGATGAAGCTATCACAGTATCTGATCTGCAGGATGAAAGTATTGATCAGAAACTGGGAGAAAAAGATGCAGCGCAATTACGCGAGGATGTAGAACTGGTGGATGGAGTACATGGAGAATTAAATATTGAAGACTACAGGGCAGGAAAAGTGGCCCCTGTTTTCTTTGGAAGTGCCATCAATAATTTTGGTGTCAAGGAAATGCTGGATACATTTATTCGGATAGCGCCTACGCCAAGAAGCCGGGAGACCACATTGAGGCCCGTAAACGTAGAAGAAGAAAAGCTCAGTGGCTTTGTGTTTAAGATTCACGCTAATCTGGATCCGAAGCACCGTGACCGGATTGCTTTTTTCCGGGTATGTTCTGGCAGGTTTGAACGTAATAAGTACTTCCATCACGTTCGCCTGGATAAGGATGTTCGTTTCAGCAATCCGTATAGCTTTATGGCCCGTGATAAAAGCGTTATAGAAGATGCCTATGCAGGCGATGTTGTGGGTTTATTTGATACGGGTAACTTTAAGATAGGTGATACGCTGACTGAAGGAGAGAATTTCTATTTTACAGGAATACCTTCTTTTTCCCCGGAAATATTCAAGGAAGTGATCAATAAAGACCCCATGAAGACCAAACAGCTGGAAAAGGGTTTAATGCAGTTGACGGATGAAGGAGTTGCCCAATTATTCACCCAGTTTGGTGGCAATAAAAAAATTATTGGTTGCGTGGGCGAACTGCAGTTTGAAGTGATCCAGTATCGCTTATTGCATGAGTATGGGGCGTCCGTGGTCTTTAATTCATTGCCTTACTATAAAGCCTGCTGGCTTACAAGTAGTGATGCTAAAAAACTTGAAGAATTTGCCCGTTTCAAACAATCCAATATAGCGGAAGATAAAGACGGCAATATGGTATATCTCGCGCAAAGCGAATGGTTTCTTAATACCGAAATTTCCAATAACCCCGCTATTACATTCCATTTTACAAGCGAAATACATAAGGAGATGGTATAATACCGGGTGAGTTGGCCTGATATAGCATATGCCGGTATGACCTTTTAATAAAAGATATCATGCGATGGGATTCGCATTAATTATCTTTTGTGATAAGGTATTCGTCGGTGATAGTTCCGTTCGTTCTGTAGATCCGCACGCTCTGACCATCCTTATAAGTAATACTGTAAGTGCCATTAAAAATAAGTGTCCAGTCAAAATCTGCTGTCCAGGTGCAGGAGTCGCTTATTGTAACGGATGCTTCATCATTGCTAAAGCTTCCGCGACAGATAGCCGGGTATTTATCCCGCCCACTGGTACCTTCATATCTTCCCCTGTCTTTAAAAAAGATATTTACTGGTACAGTGTCCATTCCCGATCTGCTGAAAGTGCCGGTATAGCGACCTAGCAGGGTATGCTCAACATTGCCTGGCGTATCGGTATTTTTTTGACAGGAATAAAAAAACATTCCGGACAGAAACAGGGTAATCAGTAGTTTCATCACAAGGTATTTGTAAGGTAAAAGACAAATACTGTGCTAAGAGAATAAACCTACTTAGAATTTTGCTGTAATCCCTGTATAATTATGCGGCGTTATCTTTTTTAGTTCTTTTTTTACCTCATTATCAATCTTTAACCCATCAACAAATTGGTGTATGCTTTTTTTGTCGATATGTTGATTGCCCCTGGTAAGGTCTTTTAAGGCCTCATAAGGTTGAGGATATTTTTCCCTTCGCAGGATCGTTTGTATGGCTTCTGATACAACAGCCCAGTTTTCATCGAGGTCGCTATGCAGTTTGGAGTGATTGAGTACGAGTTTCTCCAATCCTTTTTCAATGGATTTCATTGCAAGGATAGTGTGGGCGAATGGCATCCCTATATTGCGTAAAACAGTAGAATCGGTAAGATCTCTTTGCAGTCTTGATACAGGTAGTTTGGAAGAAAGGTGTTCGAATAACGCGTTTGCAAGTCCCAGGTTACCTTCTGCGTTTTCAAAATCAATAGGATTTACTTTATGTGGCATGGCAGAAGATCCTACTTCTCCTTTTTTTGTTTTCTGTTTGAAGTATTCCATGGAAATATAAGTCCACATATCTCTGCAAAAATCAATCAGAATATTGTTGACCCTTTTCATGCAATCGAAATGGGCGGCCATATTATCATAATGTTCGATCTGTGTGGTGAATTGCTGGCGGTTCAGTCCGATCTTTTCCAGGAATTCATTGGCAAATTTTATCCAGTCCATTTTGGGAAAAGCAATATGATGCGCATTGAAATTACCCGTAGCGCCCCCGAATTTTCCGCTAAAAGGAATGCCAATAAATTGTTCTACCTGGTTTTGGATCCTTTCCGCAAAAACCATCATTTCTTTTCCAAGTTTGGTGGGACTCGCAGGCTGCCCATGCGTATGTGCAAGCATAGGAATATCCTGCCATTCTTTGGCAAGCAGCCTGAACTGTGTATTTAGGTTTAACAGGGAGGGCAGGTATTCATATTCGATGGAGTGTTTCCATAAAAGAGGAATGGCCGTATTATTAACATCCTGAGAAGTTAACCCAAAATGGATCCATTCTTTTGCCTCTTTGTCATTGGTTTTTTCCAGTTCATTCTTTAAGAAATATTCGACTGCTTTTACATCATGGTTGGTGGTAAACTCAATTTGTTTTATTTCCTGCGCGTCTTCCGGGCCAAATTTTTCTTTTAGTTGCTGCAGGTGTTTGACGGATTTACCGGATAGTTTAAAAAATTTCTTTTGTTCAAGAAAAAGCAAGTATTCTATTTCGATCAGCACCCTGTATTTCATCAAAGCGTATTCGGAAAAATAATCATCCAGGTGTTGTACCTGTCTCCTGTAGCGGCCGTCAATAGCTGAAATAGCGGTCAGGGGGCTGAGTTCCATAAATAATTGCTGTTTTATCAGTTTGTTAATCGTTGGTCTGAAGAGATTTCAGTGTAAGATTCAAGATTGCCGTCTTATAAATCGTACTTCTGTACCTTTGCTTCCGCAAAAATAAATGAATTGGATAAGATTCGGGTTGGCATCGTCAATTACCTTAATACAAAGCCCTTACTATTTGGGTTAGAAAAAGAGCCAATGAGCAGCCAGATCGAATTGATCGGGGCTCACCCGGCAAAGCTGGCGCAAATGCTCCGGGAAGGCCAGATAGACATAGGCCTGGTGCCGGTTGCTGCCATACCGGACCTCCCTGTGTATCATATTGTCGGTAATTACTGTATCGGGGCAGAAGGGGAGATTGCTTCAGTCTGTTTGTTCAGTGAAGTGCCGATGAACGAAATAAAAAAAGTATACCTCGATTACCAGAGTCGCTCATCTGTGGCCTTACTGAAATGGCTGATGAAAGAGTATTGGGGAATAAACCCCGAAATTGTACAGGCCGAAGATGAAAGTTACCGGCTGCAAATAACAGGTACCACGGCAGGGCTGGTAATTGGTGATCGTGCGCTGGAACAACGGAAAATATCGACTTTTATTTATGATCTCGGAAGCGAATGGAGAGCGATAACAGGTCTGCCGTTTGTGTTTGCCGCCTGGGTCAGCACCAGGAAGTTGTCCGACGAGTTTATTGCGGCATTTGATGAAGCCAATAAAGAGGGATTAGCGCATATTGATGAGATAGTTGCAGGTATACCTTACTCCATCTATGATCTGAAAAAGTATTACAACTTACACCTGAGCTACATATTGGATGAGCGTAAAAAGAAAGGAATGGAAAAATTTTTGCAGGTCATTACTCAGAAAATCGGGTGATCTAATAAGAAAGGGACAGTGTCGTAACAGAATGAAACCGCTTTCATTTTTCAATTACGAACAATAATGATTTTCCTGTTCTAATGATTTGATTGTCTCCCAATCGGTGCTTATGGTTTTTGCTTCAAAAGCCGCTAATTTTGCATCAAATTCAAATCGAAGAATGAAGAAGGCACTTATTACAGGGATAACGGGCCAGGATGGGTCTTACCTGGCTGAATTCCTTTTGAAAAAAGGGTATGAGGTTCATGGTATCAAACGTCGTAGTTCTCTGTTGAACACACAGCGGGTAGATCATTTATACCAGGACCCACATGAGTCAAACCTGAAGATGATTCTTCATTATGGGGATCTCACTGATTCCACTAACCTGATCCGGATCATACAGGAAGTGCAACCGGATGAGATCTTCAACCTCGGCGCTATGAGCCATGTGCATGTAAGCTTTGAAGAACCTGAATATGTAGCGAATACCGATGCGGTAGGCACCTTGCGTATTTTAGAGGCTGTACGTATACTTGGCCTGGAAAAAAAGACGAGGATCTACCAGGCATCCACATCTGAGCTATACGGAAAAGTGCAGGCTATACCACAGAACGAAACAACTCCTTTTTATCCGCGTTCACCTTATGGAGTTGCCAAAATGTATGCTTACTGGATTACGGTCAATTACCGGGAAGCATATGGCATGTACGCGTGTAATGGAATTCTTTTTAATCATGAGAGTCCGCGACGTGGCGAAACATTTGTAACAAGAAAAATTACAAGGGGTATTGCAGAAATTGTGCTTGGTCTGAAATCGAAACTATGGCTTGGCAACCTCAACGCACAACGCGACTGGGGGCATGCTAAAGATTATATAGAAGCAATGTGGCTCATGCTTCAACAGGATGTAGCGGAAGACTTTGTGATTGCCACTGGCGTAACCACATCTGTAAGGGATTTTGTTAAAATAGCGTTTGCACATGCTGGCGTTGAATTGACGTTTGAAGGCACTGATGAGATGGAAAAAGGGATCGTCGTCAATGTTACAGACCCATCCATTCAATTGGCAAAAGGCGCTGTAGTCGTGGAGGTGGATAAAAGATATTTCCGCCCTACTGAAGTCGACCTTTTATTGGGAGACACAACCAAAGCCAAGCAGAAATTAGGCTGGACTCCTAAGTATACGGTCGCTGAGCTGGCTAAAGAGATGGTAGAAGCGGATATCGAACTCTTCAAAAAAGATGTTTTGCTTCATCAAACAGGTTATCAAACAATCATGCAATTTGAATAATGGAAAGCAATAGTAAGATTTATGTAGCGGGACACCGCGGCATGGCAGGGTCTTCGATCGTCAGG
>CAZGSG010000316.1:0-7005 GCA_964528095.1 uncultured Terrimonas sp. | reverse complement strand
AGGAGTAGGATTGTATGCCTGATTCCTTACCACGATTGTTCAGCTCAAGGGCAAATAAAATACTGGCGGTTTTCGATTGTCCGTAAGCCTGTAATGTTTCGTATTCGCGATGCAGGAAATTAGGATCCCCGAAATTGAAAGGAGCCATCTGATGTCCTAAAGAAGATACATTGATCACCCTTGCACCATTCGCTTTCTTAAGCGCAGGCAACAATCTTGCAGTAAGATGGAACTGGCCCAGGTAGTTGGTGGCCAACTGCGATTCAATACCCCGGCTGTCTCTGCGCAGCGGTACCCACATGATACCTGCATTGTTGATCAACAGGTGAAGCGGTCTGCCGGATGCGAGAAATTTTTCTGCAAATGAATCGATGGTGGTTACATCCATGAAGTCCATTCTCTCCAACTCTACGTTAGCAACACCCTCAAGGTTCTTTTTAGCTTTTTCAATATCACGGGCAGGTACAATCACCGTTGCTCCGGCTGCAGCAAGCACCCTGGTAGTTTCCAGTCCGATGCCTGCGTTGCCGCCTGTTATGATAACGATTTTGCCTGTAAGGTCTATGCCTTTGATTACATCACTTGCAGTGGATTGCGCATTAAACCCTGAACCTAATGGCAACTGTAATGCGCCCTGATAATTGTTCTTTGTCATTTTCATTTTGTTTTGTTGACACAAAAGTAGAATGGAGTAAAATGACTGGCTTTGCTCACAAGTCCTATTATGCTTTGTTTATAAGACCAGGATATTCTTTGATCAGTATGTTATTCTTCAGCACACACACCAAGCTCGTAATTAAATTCATATGCGTTAAAAAGAAAGATATATTGAAAAAAGTGAAAGCCTCAGGTACAATTACCTGAGGCTTTCACTTTTTATGAGCACGAAGTATTTCCGATATAACTGTTTCAAAACATTCTATTCCTATCAAAACTCGGCAATCAATGAAAACCACCTTGCCGCAGGTGCACCCCACAATTCTTTATAAGTGGCGGTATTGAACTGCGGCCAATACGGCTTGTCATCATTAAATCTCGATTGCATCCCAACGGGGATCCCTCCTACCGTTTCACCGGGCAATGCCGTGTACAATTGAGGATAATTGCTTCCCTCCCCCCAAATGATCGACTGCCCAAAAGGATTCTTGCCCACAATCCAGAACAATTGCTGTTCCGCGATATCCATCAGTTGCTTATCACGCAATAACTTTCCTGCAAGCGCTGCTGCCTTACCGGTAGACAAGTGTACAGCAGCATTTCCTCTGAAAGAAAACCATACCGGAAAAACGCGCAGGTAGTGCTCTTCATCCAGTTTAAAGCCATTCTCAAGTTGTTCTTTGTAATCATCCGCTGCTCCTTTGTAAATACCTACCTGCACTTTATAAAAGTTTACTGAGTCTTTTACTTCATCTACATGATAAACACCGCTGGGCACCATACCATACGGATGTACGTATTGCATAATATTTTTGAGATAGTCACCAAACATCCTGACGGAAGTTTCCCATTTCTTATAATCCGGGCTATTGGGCTGTGTTTCGCAAAGCGCAGTTAAAGCCTGCATATACGCATGATCGCGGGACTGATGCGTGTAATGCACGATAGATTGTTTATTCAGGTCGCGATAAAAAAATCCGCGTGTTTTGTTTTTGTCATTCAGTGGCGCTGTTCGCTGGCACTGAATTGTGTATTCAATAGCTTTAGCCGCTTCATCTGCATAACGTTTATCTCCGGTTAATTTGTACAACAGGCTTGCCGCAAAAGAGATATTTGCCGAGTATTGACTGTTGGAAGCCATTGCAGCATGGTCACCACCGCCACCAATGCTGCTCAGATCATTAAAGCCCAGACTATCGAAACGCTTTTTTGCAAAAGCAAAATCTTCAATCGCCACCTTACGCAGATATTCCTTTAGCATCCCATCATTTTCGATATTCATCGAGGCGAATGCTTCGATGCCTGCAAACATGAAATTTTCAAAAGCTCGGTTATGAACACGCACCTGTCTGCGTTTTGAAGAATCATCTTTCGTACCAATGAAGCCATCTGTCCATAAGTTGGTGCCCCATGTTTGCGCACGATAGCCCTTACCAAGACGCGCTTTCAATATACAATCGATACCCCATTCAGCTTCCTCCTGAAGCCTGATGGATAATTGAGAGTTTCCTTTTTGCCTGGCCTGGTTTGCCATCTCCAGCAATGAAAAAATGATTTCGCCCGATTGTAATACCTGCTGCGACATATCTGCGGCATCGTGCCAACCTCCATTAAAAGGGAAAACTGCGCCTTCAAAGTTTGCATTCAGATCACTGTGACAAGCCCCGTGCTTTCCTGGAATCGGATAGCCGCAACGTTCACAGAAAATAAAATTCAGCATACGCCAGGCAGAGTTTTCCCAAATATTCTTACTGATGTAAAAAGGCTTCGTAACAATATCGCCAATGCGAATAAAATACTGCCCTTCTTTCTTAAAACCACTGAAATCAATGGTTTCAAAACTTCCAATAGCAGTTTTCTGAGCGGTTATTTTCCCTTCATACACTACTGTTTTCTTTACGTTATCTATCAGTTGAAATAGCCCTTTATTACTTTTCACATTCACTATTGCGGTCTTTTCACTTCCTACGCCATAACCAGTAGTGGAATGTATGATGCGATCTTTCGCAGGCATCCATCCACTTACTACTTCCGGATTTTCGATCGATTGCAACGACACTGCATCAATATCAAATTTCAGGGAATCACCCATCGTGCGTTCCTTGCCGAAGATCTCGATGGCAAATGACAGTTTGGTTACTTTATCGCGGGGCAGTTCCGGCATCTCAACAAAACCCTCATTCCATTGCCCGTTGATCAGGTTGATTTCATGAATTCCTTCACGCTCATACTTGTCAGGAACTTTGATCTTGCCATCATTTTCAATATATAAATTGAGATAAATGCTGCGGGCTCCTTCACAATTCGGATAGATGTAAAAATGAATGCGATTGTATTGCTCCCAATTGGCTCCCCCTACCTCGAAACTGGCCATCGACGTACCGAGACCGATACCCCAGTCGAGAAAAGTTGGATTAGTGGTCTGCCCAACCAATCGTAAGCTGTTTTTTCCTGAAATACTTCTTTCATTGGTTAGTCTCATGCCACCAAATCCTTTGTGAGACCACTTATCCAGTGTTTCCATATTACAAAGTATTTCGGAGGATAATACCTTTTTGGTCAGCCCAAAAGTTTCAAATGCTTTACTGTAATCCAATGGCAAAGGGCTGTGTATATAACCGGTGTTGAGGATGTCCCGTTTTAATTGCGCATCAGTTTGAGCGACCAGCAAACAAGGGGTAACAAACAGTAATACCAGCACAATAATTTTTCTTGCATCAATCAAATTCATATATCGGCAGTTTAAGGTTCATGTGAAGTCCAACTCATTATTGAGGGCAGGATTGAAAATGAACAACTGGCAAGTGTGGAAACAGCCAGTACATCATTCGGGGAAGATTACAGATAGTACTTGTGGAAAATAAGCAAAAATTAAGCAATAAACGACTGAAATGCTGGTTCTCTTCTATTGTTCTGGCGGGTTATGCTCGTCTTTCAATATTTCTTTTTAGGTCTTCAAGCCTTATCCTGACGTTACTTTGCAGATTTCGTTTTACCAACCCAGCCACCAGATTAAATGGAAATCTAAGTTGAAAAGAATACAGAAAAACAACTTCAGTCAAACCTGTTTGTGTTTCCTTAAAAGTCCAGGAGCCTAAAAACGACTTAAACATAAAAGGGCCTTTGGTCATTTTGATGGCAGTGGCTTTTGGCCCGTTAAATGAAACATACTCTGTTACCATTCCCAGACCATTTTTGGCTACGCAATATGCTTTTACTCCTTTCGCTGCGGAGGTCGCTCCTTCAACCAGGTACGCTTTTTTTAAAAAAGTGTCCCATACAAGTCTTTGTGTATAGTCTTGCGTATAATCAAACACAATTTCCGGACTGCATTTGATCTCTATTCTTTCGGTAAATTTGATGCTCCTCATTTCACCCGACATTCTTTCTGATTGAAATCAATAAATACTGTTGAAATATTTTCAAGATTATCCGGGCCGGTAAATTAAATACCAGGAATAACCGTCTGCCAATGCTGTAGCTTGTTCAAATCAGGAAGTGCTGAACGGCAGGTATACCGCTTAGTATTGTTTCCATCATACGTTGAAAGTTATCACTTTTTACCTGTCCTTGCAAAAATCATACGGTCAGCCGCAACCAGTCATTACCGATCACTTTCTTTACCTGCAATGATAAATATTTACAATACGGTTTCATAGGCCGGCAATGCGGCTTTTGCGAGCATTGAATGGGTTATTTAACGGGCATTTATCCTATGTATGGTGCTTATATTCATAATCATTAAACCGATCTTAAAATGGAAAACAATAACATTGATACTAATGCAGCCGTAGCGCCTGTGACAATTACTTATTCCACACCGCTGAGAACAGGTACTAAAGAATACGAATTAATGGTAGTTGCCTGCGACCCCAGAAATCTTGAAGGAGTATGTAATTTCAATAGTCGCGAATTAAGTATATTCCGGAACCTTCAAAACTTCACCTTTCATACCACATTAATATCTGTACAGCTTCCCCAAAAAAAGCAGGACCATGGTGTGATATTTGCGCCATATATACTGGATAGAATGCGGGGATCCATCTATGGATTCCGAAATGAATCTGCCAAGAAATTCGGGCTTGCTGTTTCCAATACCATGAAAGAAAACCTGGTTACCGTGTATCAGCTGGTTGGGCCACAGGCAGTACCGTATACTCCGGCACAATTTGCTGAAATACTTAATGGAGAAATACCAACGCTTGACTGGTGGCCTTTGGGAACTGATTATACGATATTGCAATCGGTCACTACACCCTATTTTGACCAATATACGCAAGCGAATTTACAGGCACAATATCCCTGGCGCTATCTTGACCTGCAGGCACAATACAATACACTGTATATTCATGCCTCTACTTGTTTTGAATCTGCATTAGATTGCTGGGGCTATGCCAATATGCTTTTGGCCGATGGATCACATGCCCGAAAGGCATTGCCGGCAAGTAAATCAGCGCCGATCGTGATTATCGGAGCTGGTGTCAGCGGCTTGATCTTTTCTGTAAAGCTGAAAAATCTTGGTTATGCAAACATAGATTTACTCGAGTCTACTGACAGATATGGCGGTAAAACCCATACCATTAAAATGGACGGGCCATATCCTCACGGCTCAACAGAACCTACCTACTGCGAATTGGGTACTTGCTATATGTCTCCTGCTTACGATCCGTTTGTTGCTGATATGCAGAAGTACTTAACAGGAAATTCAAGGATTAATTTCGGACAGGGCAATGATGGCTTCAGAGCCATTGTTACAAGAGGGCAACTGCCTCCTGACTTTAATGCTCCACTGGTAATGGGTTATAACGACTATGCCTTCCGCAAAGCCGAAGCCGAACTTGGTTTAAAGCCGGGCTGGTTTGATGACAAAGAAGCCCAGGCTGAGCTTTTGGTTGCACTCGCAAAATATGTGGTACTTCATAAATTGATATTCAAAGACCAATTCCCGATGCCAGCTACACCACCTCAGGAATTCCTGAATGAACATGCATCAAAAACCTTTATCGAATTCTTACGCTACCACAATATGCAGGCTTTAGTTGGTATACTTCAGTATGGCTATGAAGTGCAGGGATATGGAACATTAAATACTATTCCAGCCTATTATGGACTGGTTTGGATGACACCGGCTATTATTGAAGCCATCATTGAAGATGCCTTTGGCGGCACGATTCCTATTGTAACCGCCTGGTCTAAAGGATGGGGTGATATATGGACCCAGATCGTGACGAAAGAAAGACTTAGAATTACCTATAACGTTCAAATAAAATCAATCATAAGAAGATAATTTTCCACTACAGCCAACTGAACTAGCATTACATGTAGAAAGCTTCAAGTTCAGACACTTGAAGCTTTCTACATGTAATGTTTATCGAACTACAATAGTTTCTTCCCATTTCGCTCCACTAATATCCAACAGTTCCAATGTATATTTCCCGTGTACTTGCACAAAACTTTCATGCGGGAAACTCAATGAAGCTCTTGCACCTAAAGGCAAAACCAGACTATGTTTCCCGTGTTTTACCTTCGCTGCATAATCATTTTTTATTTGCGCCGGTGCTAATTGAGAAAGTTGTGTTTGATTTTGTTCAAAAACAGTTGTGCCCTGTCCGTCAATCAATTTTATTCCTATTAAGAAAGATCCGTACACATCAGCGCCTTCATCTCTGAAAACGGTAAATGACATAGCGCCATTTTGAATTTTCGCATGGCTGATACTTACGTGAGGACGCACGGAAAGGTTATGCAATTTTCCATACACACCTCTATGAAAATATTGATTGGTAAACAAAGTCAAACCCAGAATAAAAACCGACCCAAACAGAACGATCCTGTTCACCATTTTTTCCTTTACCGGCAATACGCCCGACCCCAACGAAACAAACCACTTTTTAGCAGTAAAATGCTTGTTCTTTCTGATAAAATACTCATCTAACGAATACCTGCCGCCACCTGTAAGAAAAATGGTAAAGCCCGCCGCAACACCCAAAACACCTATTTGCCATTCATCTAAACAAGTAGTTCCTAACCAGCCTGATCCCAATAAGATGCCGAAGGCCAAACTAAATACACCAATGCTCATCAGTCGTGTAAATAATCCGAGCATGAAAAATAATCCTACAACTCCTTCTATGATAGTAAACGAAACCATTGCCCACCATAAACTATCCGGATTGGAAACTAAATGCTCGATAACAGGTTTTATGCCCAATGCATTTGGAAGAAAGTGATTAAACTTTTCCCCGATGTATCCTGCTTCATCAGGATTGAGTTTGTTTTCTAAAACCAACCTTCTCCAGAAAGCGGAAAAGTAAGTCCAGCCGGCTACCCAGCGTAATGCCGTGGTAA
>CAZGSG010000315.1:0-7024 GCA_964528095.1 uncultured Terrimonas sp. | reverse complement strand
GAAGTTAGCAAGCGGCTGGGTTATACACTCTTTGAAAATGGCGGTAAGTATTTTCTTGTCACTACAAAATCCATTCAATACCTGAAATAATATGAAAACAAACTCTATGAAAAGATATGTAAAGCTCATTGTCGTACATAACACGGCAACCTTCGACCCTAAAATAAGCCAGCATTACGGGTTCTTCCACTATGTAGTGGAACGTAACGGGGAGATCAAAAAAATCCATGCTGAATCGTCTGTGATTAAACACCCGCCGGATGTAGATAACGAAGCTATTCATATCGGTTATGCAGGGGGGCGTAATAAAGCCGGGGCACTCGGTGATACCCGGACACCAATGCAGGAAGAATCTCTTTTTAATAAGCTGGTGGCTTTATCTGTAAAATATCCGGCTGCCCGTATATGCGGCCATGATGAGTTGGATGCGACTGCGAACTGCCCCGGTTTTTCAGTAAAGGATTGGCTACGCAATTACGAACCTGATTTGTTGGTGTCAGCATAGGCATTTCATTATTTAATCCTTTTAATAAAACTTACCTATGAGAATTATTAAATATCTGGTCGTGCATTGCACAGCAACCCCTGTAACCACTACAATCGAAAGCATAAAGCGTTACTGGAAAGATGTACTGAAATGGAAGAACTACGGTTATCACTACATCATCAGACGAGACGGGGAGATCGTTTTAATTACTCCTGAAGAAAACATCGCTAACGGTGTAGCCGGAAATAACCGGCATTCTATCCACATTTCTTATATCGGTGGCATTGATGCTAACGGAAAGGTACTGGACAACCGGACAGAACAGCAAAAGGAAAGCATGTATAACAAGCTGCTGGAACTTGCAAAGAAATATCCTGATGCTATTATCAGGGGACACCGTGATTTCAGCCCCGATAAAAATAAGAATGGCATTATTGAATCTTTTGAATGGATAAAAGGCTGCCCATCATTTGATGTAACAGAGTGGCTGGAAAATTATCAACCTCTTAAAAAAGCGGCCTGAAATGCTGGCCGCCATAGTAAAGGCCATTGCCGCCCATGCTTATGAGGTTTATAGTAGACCCTACGAACTAAACATCATTGGTATAAGATCAGACAGTACCGAAGCAAACAAATTCGATGATGAAATACACCTATTCTTTAGGAATAACCTGGGGCAATGGATTCACCATTTGTTTCCGGCGACCACTGATCCGGGAACATACTGGCTGAAATCCCCTATGCACCCGCAAGGGACGGCAATTCTTTCGCAAGGCCAATACCGGGGAACTTACCAGATCGGGTTACACAAAGGCAAGTATTATGCCCTGGTACAACGCAAACCAGTTACTGTACTAAGGGACTATGATCGCAATGCAGTATTGGACTTCATGAACGGAATACCTGATACCGGAATGTTCGGCATTAATATTCACAGGGCTTCTGTTAACGGAACGACAAAGGAGATAGATAAGTATTCAGCCGGTTGCCAGGTATTTGCCAATAGCAATGATTTCAACTTGTTCATGCAGCTATGTGAAAAGCACCGGCAATTATATGGCAACAGCTTTACCTATACGCTAATAGATAAACGTGCAATTGCCCGAAGCGAAAGAAAGAAACTTGTTATCAGCCTCGCCGGTATCGGGGTAGGTATCGGAACTGGATTTGTTGTTTACCAATTTTTGAAACCATGAAGAAAAGACGTGTTTATCTATTCCTACTGCAACTGTTCCGTGATAAGGATGGCAATTTCAGCCTCCGGGAATTAGCAACAGCTTTATTCATTGTAGTGATGATAATAAGCTGGATAGGCCAGCAATTCTTTGGCCTTGATGTGCCGGAATTTATGTATTGGTCTTTCGTAAGCCTTGTCACCGCAGGATGTTTTGGTTACTCCCTTGAAAAGAAAGCAAAATCTTAACCTTTAAAACAAATACCTATGATTTCATTGCGACTTAAATCCTCCATCTCGATTGCGCTGATCTGTTTTGTACTTGGTTGCTTTACGGCTTTTCTGCTAACCGCTACCTGCGGAAGCCCTAAACAGCCTGCAATAACATCAGCAACGCTTTTAAAAGCACAGGCAGACAGCCTTCACACCCACTACCAGACGACTATTGCCAAACTGGAAAAAAACAACAAGGAGCTTGATGCAGAACTGCAAAACACCAAAGCAGAACTCAAAGCAGCAAAAGCAAAGGCAAATTCAAAAGCTGCCGAAATAAAAAAGATCATAACTCCCCCGGGCTACCCTGCAAAGGATTTATTGAATAAACCTACCGCTTCTCTATTGCCGGTTGGCAACGATTTGGAAAAATGTGATTCATTAGTGATGCTGATCAGTGAATTTTTACAGGACACCGAACATAAGGATAGCCTGTATGAAGCGCAGCTTTTGCAGCAGGATAATCTGATCGCTGGCAAAGATGCCATTATCAAAGTGCAGGAAAACGAGAATCTCAATTTGTCCTTTCTTTTGAAACAGTCATTGACACAACAAACGTTGCTGGAGAAGGATAACCTAAAACTGCATAAGAAAATGAAACGACAGCGATCTGCTTGTAAGTGGCTGGCCTTCGGGTCAGCCGTTTTATCCGGCATCACAACACATTATTTGTTCAACAGATAAGTTCATGAAAGAAAAAACTATTGTTTCTGCCAGCACACTACTGGTATCCCTGCTCGCTTATTGTTATGCCAGGACAGCGAAAAAAGATGCAGCTCCTTATGTTATGCTTGGTGGCTTTATTGGGTCAATCATTGGGGAAACAATCTCAGAAAGTTTAAACAAGCAAAAAGCATGAGTTATAATATTCAGAATCTGGGCGCCAGTCTTTACTTCACCAGCACCAGCAATGATGGTTTTTTCTTACTGATGAAAAGCGACATCAAGGCAATCCGCTTTGTGCGGGATGATATGATAAAGATTGACACAGGGTGTTGTTTTAACAGCATATTCATTTACCAGCACCAGGTATTGTCACCTTTTGCCATGAATGCTTTGGAATTAACGGCAATTCTTAATCAATGGCTAACAACATTTCTACAAGGCTACCCTAATCCTCCATCCACAGGTCCGGCAGAAGAAGTAATATTATTTTGAATCGACTGTTATTACCATCAAAACTGTTAGATCAACTTCCTCCCATAACGGATGATTTACAAACACTGGAAGGAATAACCAATGGGGCAAAAACAAAGGTAGTTTATCTTGATTTATTCAGCGGTACAGGTGGATTTGCGAAAGGTCTGTTACAAGCTGGGTTCGAGTTCAAAAACCAATACTTCAGTGAAATCAATAAATATGCAATCGCCAATTACCTGTACCATTTCCCCAAAGCTGAAGCGGTCGGTGATGTTAGCAAACTCAAAGGGAGCACGATCATCAGACCGGATATTATCAGCTTTGGTTCACCCTGCCAGGATATTTCCATTGCTGGAAAACGAAAGGGACTTAGAGGCTCAAGAAGTCGCCTGTTTTTTGAAGCAGTGCGGCTTATCGGAGAATGTAAACCCGGTGTTTTTGTCTTTGAAAATGTCAAAGGCATTTTCTCCAGTAACCAGGGTAAAGACTTTGAGACAGTATTGCAAGCGTTTGCCGACATTGGGTTATATGACATCCAATGGCAATTGCTTAATACTCGCTGGTTTTTACCCCAAAACAGAGAGCGGTTATACCTTGTCGGAACTCTTGGAAAAAAAGGTAGATGCCCGGTATTTCCTATCGGCAAAAGCAATCAGTCGGTTAAACCGGGTAATAAAGAAAGGACAGTCTCGCCGACCATCGTTACTTCTATTGGAGACATGACAAACGATGCGCCTTATGTATTGTATAAGACCGGGAAGATCTCAAAAATAAATCTTGTAAAAGGTAGTCTGCGCAGGCTTACTCCGATTGATTGCGAGAGATTACAGGGCTTCCCAGATAATTGGACAGCACAGGGACTTTTTGATAGTGAAAAAAATAAAATAGCAGATGGACACAGGTATGAAATGTTAGGCAATGCCGTAAGTGTACCGGTTGTAAAAGAAATTGGAACCAGACTTCGCTGCTTATTCAATCCAAAAGGTAATAATGCGCTTGGTGCAATTGATTCTTTAGTGTTTACTGTTATGAAGGAAATCACAACTAAAAATAATTCCGAACAATTTGTTGCAAAGGTCCAAAGCGATCTTGAAGCTAAAGTAAAGCACAATAAACGCTCGATTGAAAAGCTAGCGGCATCTTTTGGCATTACTGATAAAACAGGGGTGAAAGAATTGACTGAACTGGCAATAGTTAAAAGAGGTAGAGAACTGGCACATACGAATGGAACTGTAAGAGATAGGTTTGACAAGATTGTAGAGCTGTATTTCTCACAGGTCAATCTTTCGCATCGCACTTCGCAAAGCATCTTATTGCAACAGTATTCCACGCCTGCACCCATTGGGTACTTAGCGGGTGTTTTTTGTGGCATTCATAAGCCCTATGTGAGAAGCCTGTATTTTGAACCTTCCGCGGGTAACGGGCTCCTTACGATTGCAGGCAATCCTTTCAATTTCGTTGTCAATGAGATTGATCCTACACGAACCAAAAACCTGCAAACGCAAGGATTCTCAAAAATTTTGAAAGAGGATGCAACCCGACCTTTCCAGATGTTCTCAAAAACCTTTGATGCGGTTCTCACTAACCCCCCGTTCGGCATCAGCGAGAACGAAATCCTTTATGATACATTCCGGATAAGATCACTTGAGCATGTAATGGCACTAAGAGCTTTGGACTGCATGAAAGATTCAGGCAAAGCGGCAATCATTATCGGCGGCCATACCAGGTGGGACGATAAAGGAAGAATACAGGCCGGAAAGCAGCGACTTTTTTTAAACTATTTATATAGCCGTTATAATGTAGCGGCTGTTATCAATATTGATGGGCATAAGCTCTATTCAAGACAAGGAACCGCTTTCGATGTGCGGTTAATTCTCGTTAATGGCAGAAAACAATTACCTACCGGCAATGCACCTGTGTATAATCCAAATACTGATACGGAAGTAAAAACCTTTGACGAATTGTTTGAAAGGGTAATGGATGCAATGGAATTTCAACCCGAAATTACTAAGAGCCACCGGATTGCTTTTGTAGATGAATTGGATAACTCACATAAAAAAAATATGAAACGTCTCGAATTAGAAGCCGAAGCGCTCGCATTGGAGCTTGAATTATTACGGATTTCATCCTCACTTGATTTTATCGGTTCGGTAAATGGACTGCCTGCTATTCCGGGAAACATAACTGAACAAACTTATCAGCAATACCTTTCAATCAGAAAGGAGTATGCCAATTCACATAAGATTCTCATTTTTTTGAAAGATGAACAAACTGGCCAGTACAAAACCTTCGACCAGGATGCAGAGCGCCTTGTGTATATGTTCTCGTTGCCACTTACCTATTTTGCACTTATAAAAGGAAGAAAAGTGTATGGTCTTACCATACCCAGAGAAAAATTTGTTTCAATTATTGAGCAATTACAGAAAGCCGGTTACATTCTTTTATCTGAATCTGACAAGGAGGGACTTGGCGCTCCTTATGAACCAGCTTCGCAGGCTTGCATAGTTTTAAATACACAAGTGCCGGACAGCATGGCCTTTGAAACTTTTCAATCAGTTAAACTGATAAAACATGAAGTGGGTGGTGATATGGACAACTTTGTTCGTCACCGCCTTCGCTATCCAACTAAGGCCGCTCTTTGCAAAGTTCTTTCCGCAGAACAGATAGATGCGGTAGCAATGGCCATTTACAATATCGAAGCAAAGGGGCAGGGAATGATTATCGGCGACCAAACCGGAATCGGTAAAGGCCGTGTTGCTGCTGCTATGATTCGTTATGCTGTTATGAAGGGACTAAAACCGGTATTCTTAACTGAAAAAGCAAATTTGTTCAGTGACATATACCGTGATCTGGCCGCTATTGGTTCGGCACATTTGCGGCCATTTATTGTTAACAGCCGGGATAGCAAAACCGACATAAAAGATGAGTATGGAGAAATAATATACCAGGCGCCACCTGTAACGGAACAGCAAAATGTTATCGCATCACAGGAAGTTCCTGCGAAGTATGATTTTGTGTTAGCAACTTATTCGCAATTCAACTCCGCTGAAAAAAAACCTGAGAAACCCGGTTTCCTTCGTGCCATTGCGAATGACAATATTTTCATCATGGACGAAGCGCACAACTCCAGTGGTTCTTCCAATACAGGGATGTTCATGCAAGACGCAATACGGCGCACAAAAGGAGTGGTATTTCTTTCAGCAACCTTTGCAAAACGACCGGACAATATGCCCATCTATTTGATGAAGACAGCGATTGCGGATTGCAATATGTCCACCTTTGAGCTGGTAACTGCCATCATTAAGGGAGGCGTTGCCTTACAGGAGGTATTGTCTTCCCAACTGGTTGCCGAAGGACAGATGATAAGACGGGAGAGAAGTTTTGAAGGTGTAGAGGTCAATTACATCACTCTTGATGATAAGGCACAAGAACACAGAGCCATATCTGACAATATAACTCAAATTCTCCGGGATATTATAGCTTTTCAATCTACCTATATAACTAAGATGGTAGAAGATTTGGACGATATTGCCGTAGCAGAAAGCCAACAGGTTGAAATAAGAGAGGGAACTAACAAAGCAGGTGTAGATAACCTTCCCTACTTTTCAAAAATATTCCAGGTCATTAACCAGATGTTGTTTTCCATGAAAGCGGAAGCGGTAGCGGAACGTGCC
This sequence comes from uncultured Terrimonas sp., assembly GCA_964528095.1. Classification (GTDB taxonomy): domain Bacteria; phylum Bacteroidota; class Bacteroidia; order Chitinophagales; family Chitinophagaceae; genus CAZGSG01. Next base: position 276 of record CAZGSG010000315.1, on the reverse strand, counting down.
CTTAACCGGTTGAAGGAAGGCAAAAAGCCGGTGATAGCTTTTGCATCCACAATGGGCAGTTTCATCGAAAGCATGGAAAACGAACAAGGAATGCCGGTTAGTGATGGTGATACCATCAATACGGATTTTACAGAAGTCTTGCGCAGGGGGTTGGACGGCGTTATGCGCTATACGCAAATGGATATTGCCGGAAATGCCATCTATAAACAGTTTGAGCTAAGCGAACTTTCCGAAGGGGCGCAACAGGCGTACCAACGTATCATGGAAAAGATAAAA
>CAZGSG010000314.1:0-7028 GCA_964528095.1 uncultured Terrimonas sp. | reverse complement strand
AATGAAGGTTTTGCATTTCCCTGGGAAGAAAACGCTAATGGCACAGACGATGTAAGAGATTATCCAATCGGACTGGGTATGTACAGACCGCATAAAATCACCAGTCATATAGGCTTGCTGATGCTTGCCCAATTACTCGAAAAATATCCAAAGCTGCGGCTTACCCGGCATTATAACCCACAGTTACAATTTCAGGATAATTATGCGGAACCGGCGTGGAAGAAAATCTACAGCCGTATCCAGGAGATGGTATGGAAAGTTACTAATGGGCCGGGTATTACAAAAGGAGAGTTAGAAGACTTCAAAAAAGACCTGGCACCATACCGGTGAGTTTATGATTCACCCGGGATGTACATACCAATCATCCATTTTTTTATTTAAACGCTTGCATAATATATTATCACACTCTCAAAGATCCCCGAAATCCCCTGGCGGCATAATAAGATTCTGCACCGTTGTGATACAGGAAGACATTACCGTAGCGCCAATCACAAAAAAGAGCGCCTCCCAGTTTTCTAATATCAGCAGGTGTTATCACCCAGCTCGATGTTTTCGTATCAAAGTTTCCAAATTGCTGTAACTCGCGGTATTGTTCTTCCGTTAACACTTCAATTCCCATCTCAGCAGCCATACCAATAGCGCTATTTGCCGGTTTATGTTCTTTCCTTGATTCAAGTGCTTCGCTGTCGTAACAAACACTTCTGCGGCCTTTGGGGCTTTCCGCTGAACAATCATAAAAAATGTATTCGCCCGTCTTTTTATCATGACCAATCACATCTGGTTCGCCGCCCGTGTTTTCCATTTCATCGAGCGTCCACAGTTTCTCCGTACTGGCTTCCAGCCTTGTTTGTATTTTAGCCCATACCAGTCCTTTGTGGCGATGCATGTTTTTCGAAAAACGGGATTTTAATGTTTCGAGCAGTTCAGCGCTTCGCTCTACTGGTAATTTCTTTTTATTGTTTTTGTTGCTGTTCATATTATTCTATTTTCTGTTGAATAGATACGGCATACATGTATAAATTTATTTCAAATCCGGGTAAGGGAAAAGAAAACGACGTAAATCCATTCAGCTAATCATCTAATCCCTTTCCTTTAAGAATTTGCTTGCTATATTTTTCAACCCTTGACTCCCGGGTTTTGGATTGTTTGGCCGCGGAAAAATAAAGGATATATGCTCTTTGCCGTCCCGGTGTCAATGCATAAAAAGCGGTTTTCAAAGCAGGTGTTTTATCTAATTTACTTTGAAACTCGTCGGGAATGATGAATTCTGCGCTTTTTTTAAAATTCACTTTCAAACCTGCTTTTTCCACTTCAATCGCCTCGTAGATATAGGTCTTCAGGATAGACATGTTCTCTGCTATTTCCCGAACATGGGTGAACCTGATCTGCCGGGCTGACTGCACATTTTTTGTCTGTTGGATCAGCAGACCATTGGCATCATTTAACAACGCTCCTTTGAAAAACAAAAGCGCACAGTATTCTTTAAATACATGTATTAAAACAATATTCGTTTTCTGAAACATATAACAAGGAACACCCCATTTCAACTCCTCAGACAGGCCACAGTCAAGAACGATCGTTCTCAATTTCGCTATTTCCTTCTGCCATTTTTTAGCTTTGCTAAAATAAAAATCAACTTTAGGGTTCATTCAATTCGTTTATTGATTAGTCAAAATGATCTTTCTATCCGCAGGCCGGAAATACCAGGATATCACGGTCAGGAGCAATAATAGTACCGGTCCAAAAAATTCTTTCGCAGCATCTCCACAGGCTAGGTGAGAAAAGACAGCGCCCGACATGGCAAAAAAGAAACCCGCGTAAGCCCATTCCTTTAGCAGTGGAAATTTAGGAACAAATACCGCTATTACTCCCAAAATTTTCCAAACACCCAGGATTGTCAGAAAGTAGAGAGGATAGCCCAAATGTGTCATCATATCTGCTTCTTCTTTTATTTTCAATATCTGCACTATACCGGTTGATACCATTCCCAATGCAAGCCAGATAGTGGCAATCCAATAGATTATTTTATTTCTCTTTGTCATACTTTATTATTTTAATTTACTTACTATATCCTGCAACCGGTTATGTGCCATATTAATACCCGGGGCAAAACCCATTTTCACCATCTGGTCCCTTAGATCGACAGACTTATACACTATATGCATGGTGAGCTTACTCTTATCCTCAGCAAGTTCCTCAAATTCAAAAAACTCAAGTTGTACAGCAAAACCCGTATTCTCCATTTCAAAGGTCCGGGTGATTTTCTGGTTTGGAACAAACTCATGAATTACCCCATTGGCCTTAAATACCACATTTCCTTTAGCGTCTGATGTTTCAAATTGCCAGCTGCCATGTCTTTTATTTTCAAGTTTCAGCACTTTTGTGCTCATCCATTGCTCAACGATCTCCGGCTCTACATAGGCTTTAAAAAGTAAATCCAATGGCAAGTCAAATTCCCTTGTGATCGTCAATTCCTGTTTGCCGTCTTCAGCATGTATTTTTGTTTTGCGTTCCATATTATTTTATTTTTTGGAGTTGTATTTTTTCATGATCGTTTCTAACTTATCGAATCTGTCATCCCACATTTTCCTGAATGGCTCAATAAAGTCGGCTACTTCTTTCATTTTTTTTGCATTGATATGATAATAAATTTCCCTGCCGTTTTGTTTTTGTTCAAGTAATTCGCATTCGGTGAGTATCTGTATATGCTTTGAAATCGTTTGTCTCGACGAGTCAAAATTCTCAGCTATCGCACCGGGTGTCATTGCCTGGAGGGCAACCAAGGTAATTATCGCCCTTCGGGTGGGATCAGCTATGGCCTGAAATACATCTCTTCTTAAATCCATTTGCGCAGTTATTTGACTGCAAATATATGCGCAGCCACCTAACTGCACAAATTTATTTTAATTTTATTCGCATGCGGGGATTTACAATGGATAAACCGGAGAGTTCCAGAAAAGGCTGTACCCATTAATTTGCAAGCTTGCGTTTTTTATTGACCCCGATGACGCTTATGTCAGAAAATCAAGCCCCGCGAAGGATTTCCGTACACTACTCAATCGCGAGTATTCTCTTGAAAACCGAGAAGCTGTCTCTTCATCTTGGAACGCAAATCATTTTACATAAGTGTAGTCCTTTCGGTCAAAGCGGATAAATGCTATAAGTGTTAATACTTGAATACAACGAAAACAGGTTATGAAAATAGAATCTGTTAATTGTGATTTTTGATATAAAATGAATTATGCATGTTACTAAAATCGGGCTAGTTTTATTTAATAAATAGACTGCTATGAAGCTAAAACTACTTATTATATCTTCTATCCTAAGTTCATACGTTATTCATGCTCAAAATTTCTTTGTTAAAGCTTCTCCGGGGATTTCATTTATTAAATCCCGACCTGCTACTTTTACTGGTTCTTTGTCAGGGGTTATTTCAGGTGGTATTATTATAGGAAAAAGCAAGCTTTTGGGCGTAGGTCCGTCTATAGGTTATATTAAAGATCAATACCGTCGCCCAGGATATGTGCCGGTTGGGATCGAAGTAAATTTGTTACCGGGCACTCATCGTAATTTTTGGCCGCTGCTTTCAGTCGCCGGTTCATATCCCATTCATAATAGAAAGGGTCAACCTTCAACATTTGGCAAAATTACTGGCAATAGGATGAGTACTATCACCGCGGGAATTTATTTACCTGGCTTCTCTAAAGTAAGGATGTCGGTGTCCGGATCATATCACAGGATAATTGTAAAAACAGAGAAGCTGGTTTTGGAAAGCCGATATCTATGTACCAATGCTTTTTCTGGATCTGTTAGCTTTGTTTTCCTTTAGCTATACATAGGCTTAGCAGCAGGCTATTTTACTTAGCCGTTCTAAAATCAATTAAAAATGGTTTTAGCGAATACCCATTTTCATCTTTAAAAAAATCATCTGCCACCAACTGATATTGTTTACCAGGTTCCATATTTATTTGAAAACTAAAGGATTTTTTATCTTCAGAAAACCCGATTACTTTTTGTACCCATAAAACGTTCTCCTTTCCCAAAGGGCCATAATCGAAATCACTGTCCTTCGTATTCATTGGTTGAGAAAAATGCAGGGTAACAACTTTGATACCCGGGTTTACCTGCTGGCTCCCGTTTTCAAACTGCTCGATCCTTACTACTTTTGGCCGTTTTTCTTCAAATTCAGTTTTTAATGAGGTCAGCGATTTATCAAAATAGGCTGTCCTGTCAACTATTTTAAAAAGGTCATTCTCATTACCGTAATCAAGCTGTATCATCTCTTTAACGGCTTTCTTTTTATCTTTTGAAAGATTGTAATATTTTTCACAGATAGCATAACCAATATAATAACCCAGGTCTCCCATTCCGAATTCATTTTCTGGTGAATTCCACAGCCATTTACTAAAATCCCTGGCAAACATATTCTTCACAAATTCCCTTTTTAATTTTTCATCAATCGTCTTGCCATATTTAATTTGCGGATTAGGCGACTGTATGGCCAGTGCTTTTGCCGTAACGAATTCCGCAACCCCTTCAACCATTGTTTGTGCTATCAAACTATAGCTGGATGATAATTTTTGCTGTGTATGAATGTATTCATGAACATTTAAAAAAGCAATATTGCCTTTAACCGGATCTGTATCAAAATACCGTCTTAAATTAGGATACCTTTTATCAAATTCACTTGATATTGTTTTTTTATCAGTCATGGCAACCTCGCTTCCAATCAGGACTTTATTATCAAGTGTGGTTCCTCCCGTTCTAAGTATTCCAATTGTGAAATAGATATTGGCAGGTTTTAATACAGGGTATATTTGTTTTAATTTTTTAATCCCCTGTTCAATTTTACCTGCATACTCATCCGCTTTTAGCGTATTATCTCTTACCGAGCTCCAAAATTTTGGGTACTGGTTAATTGCATTGATATATTCCTGGACCGAATATCTTTTAACCTGCATGATCCCGGCAAGACCAGGTGTTCCTTTTCCAATATATAATTTGGTGATCAGTTCTATTTGCTGCAAACTGTCTTTTGTTAAAACAATCCTGTCATAAGCATTCCAAAAGTTTGAAATGTCCTGGGTTACAACAATTTTTTGCTTTTGAGCGAGACTATTCATGCTAAACAAAACGACTAAACCCAGGATCAGTTTTTTCATATGCTATTTATCTTTTGTTTCAAATCAGCTATACCCTTAGTATATGCTTCTATGCTTCAAAGGTCATTTAACAAAACGGGATAAAATAGTAAAAATGTAACCGCCTATTTGAATTGCCAGAATATTTTTTCTTTCTTTTTCACAATAGAGGTCTTATTAAAAAATGCTTTGGGGTTTTGGCCGGTAAGGGATTTAAAATCCTTGGTCATATGAGATTGATCAAAATAATTGGCAGCATATGCTATCGCGGTGAGATTGTCTTGCGGTGTGTTGGAAAATTTATTATCAATAGCTTCTCTAAAACGTTTTGTTTTCAGGAATTCGGATGGCGTTTTGCCAACATACTGTAAAAAATATTTGTGTATCGTCTTTCTACTAAGGTTGAATTTTTTTGCCAGGTGATGAACCACCGTATTTTCCTTATCGTCGCTTTGTAAAATGGTCGTCACAATGTCTGCTATATTTTTATTTTTTATCCCCTCATATTTAGAAAGCCAGTAAGCTTCCAGTAATTGGATTTTTTCTTCTGTATCCGTCTGTTTTAGCAGTTGACGCATAGCCGTTTCAAAATCGGGATAAGGATAAAAAAGATCATAATCATTCTTTGAATAATGTGATACAGGATGTTTTAAAAACGCGCTTATACCCAGTGGCTTAAAGTAAATAGTAATTTCATTTATTTGCCCTTCGTAATTAAGATACAGGGGCTCTTTAAAACGGCTTACAATACTACTTACAAGTGGTGAGGAATCGCAATAAGAGGTGTGAACTTTATTGTCTTCAATATGGAACTTTGCATTGGCAATAATCGTTACAATAGTATATATGCTTGGAAAAGTGATATATCCCACCTGTTCCTTCTCTTCCTGGGTTAGAATATAAAAGCATTCAATATATTGTTGCAATAACGGGCTTTTCGGCTTATAACTGGTTATTGTCATATTTGCAAGGTATGCGATATATTTAATTGCAGGCGTACATTTCAGGCTTTAACTGGTCTATGCATTAAATTTTATAAAGAACGAAACTTAGACGTCATACAACAAACCAGGCATTTAAGGATGATACGATTTTGTATGTATATCACAACGAAAACGGCAACTGGCAACTTTGTTGTTATGCAAGATGAGCGTCTCCTGATTACCAGGAGTATTTAATAACGATCTGCAATTTTCAGGATTTAATTCTTGTATCATCAGCGATCCAATTTACTTCCCATGTTTTTCCATTATCAGCAGAAAATGCCTGTTCAAAATGGCAGGAATTCGGGGTGATTGCTGAAATAACAAAACGAACAAGAATTTTCTTGCCATCAAAGCTGTCTTCATTAAAGAATTCTCCACGCCCATTTTTAAAACTGCCGACTGATGGAATAACCAAACTTCCATCTTTGATGTTTGCAAAATTGAGACTCCATTGGTTTGTCTTTGGATTAAAAAGACGCAAACTCACACCTGCAATTTGTCCCGCTGAACCTTTAACATTCAGCTCAACCAGATTGGAACGGCCATCACAAACCGATATGACGTTGGTCGTTCCCTCGTATTCGACCCAGGTTGTAGATCCGGAAAGAGGATTTTTAAGAACCTTAAGTTTTGTTGTCCACTTTCCAATTTCAAAGTCAAAATCTTGTTGCCCGTTTTGAGCTGAACTATTTTTTACTGCGGGATTAGGGTTTTGTTGTGCAATTACAAAACCTGGCAATCCTGTCAGAATAATGCAGGTAATTATAAAGTTGAATTTCATTGTGAGGAGTGTTTTTTTGTTAGCCGACAGCCATGCTGAATAAAATTACAAAAGCTGAGGGTAAGAGCCTCGGCTAAATAAAACTCCCAGCCTGAGTAGAAGATGATCGATGGCTGAAGC
>CAZGSG010000313.1:0-7029 GCA_964528095.1 uncultured Terrimonas sp. | reverse complement strand
AAACGAACATGTACATGACCTGGTAAATATTACATTAGATAAAACAACACATCTACCAATTACCATTATATCTGATTTTAAAGGGTTTTCGGATGATGGGGCTACTATTGGTGTGATAGAGCAGCATAGTTTTGAGAATTATAAAACGGATGAAAAAAATTTTCCAGACCTGTCTGATGCGAAAGTTCCCGAAAATTTTAAGTTGCCAGTTAAAAAAGTGAAGCTGCCTCCGTTAGAAAATGGAATAAAGGCCCCTAAAATAAACCTGCATGATGCAACTGGGAATATCCTTGATCTGGAGAAATTGAAAGGCAGGATCATATTGTTAAATTTTTCACTTCTTGGTTGCCCGCATTGTATTAATGCGGCCCAGATGTTAACCCGCCTGTATGAAAAATTTAAAGATGCTGACTTTGAAATTATTAGCATTTACCAACTCAGGAATGATAACCAGGAATCAATTTCAAAATTTGATCATAAGTTCGCTATCAAATACCCAAGTTATACAACAGACGATGCAGCCGAAGCCATTTATCATTTTCAGGGGTACCCGTATTTTTTTCTTATTGATAAACAGGGTAATATAGTGCAGGGTTTCGAAGGCTTTTACGAAAGCCTGGAAAAAGAGCTTATCAATAAAATCGGCAGTATAAAATAATGAACCGGGTGGAGTACTTATTTTAAGGATGAGATTATAAACGGATCTTTAACCGGATCGCGGGATACTGATGGAAAGCTACACCATAGGAAGGTGGCAGATGAAACGATTCCATTTTTACACCGATAGACGCATCTCTCGCTTTTCGTTTATTTCTCCGTGCTGCGATAAGCAGGGCAATGGCTCCGATCATGGAAAATGCGCCTAATAATATAAGCAGGGTGGCACTTTCAAAGCCCGAAGTATTTCTGTTGGTACCGGTAATGGTCTCCACGGTTTCTTTTGCTGCAATCGTTCCTCCAACGATCACCAAGCCCAGGCCCCCGCCGGCCAGTATTAAACCAGCCGTGTGCTGGCCTTTGCTTTTTCGTAAAAAATCTTCCCGTACGGGGTTACTGGTATCTCTTATCGGAATGGTATAGTTTGCAAAAATGTTTGAAGAATAAATCAACAGCAGGCAAAGAACAGATCGTTTCATAATAAATGGTTATGATAAAAGGAATGTATTGTTTGCTGGTAATAAAAGAATAAATAGGTTGCTACTACCTGTCATTATTATGAAGGACACCGGAACTTATCAAGGACTATCGCGAAATAAGTGAACACTTCATTTTGCCTCATCCTAAGGTAGTTTTTTTAGATATATTTTCAACCAGGTAAGTAATTTTACTGTTTAAAAGTAAAATTTTCCGATACTGCACACGAAAAGCCTTAAAGTATCGTCAAATAAGAGGTTAATTGTTGCATAATCAATTACCGACAGGTAATTTGCCTGATCGTTTTAAACAAAATCATATGATCAAGAACCGTTTACTTTTATTTTTATTCGCCGCAGTATTTATTCCGGCGATCTCTTTTGCGCAGATCAAGCTTCCGAAAATACTTTCTAAATCTTCCGGATCTGGAGTATCAGAAGGAGAAGCCGGCCAGGGAATCAAAGAAGCGCTTACACAGGGTGTCACCAACGCGGTGCTTAACCTGAATAAAACAGATGGATTTTTTGGCAGCGAGATATATAAAGTACTGTTACCACCTGACGCAAAAAAAATTGAAACAAAACTGCGTGCTGTAGGCATGGGCGCACAGGTAGATAAAGCTGTTCTTGCTATTAACCGCGGCGCTGAAGATGCGGTAGCTTTTGCTAAACCTATCTTTATCGATGCAATAAAAGAAATAACGATCTCAGACGCGTTGAAGCTGGTATCGGGAGGAAAAGATGCCGCTACGCAGTACTTTAAACAAAAGACCTCGCAGAAGCTGATTGCCGCGTTCACTCCTTCGGTGCAGAGTTCACTCGAAAAAGTAGACGCCACAAAATACTATGGCGATATCGTGACTACCTATAATAAGTTTCCTACAACATTCAAAAAAGTCGATCCCGATCTTACTTCATTTGTAGTGGGTAAAACGGTAGACGCGTTGTTTGACCAGGTAGCGAAAGAAGAAGCCAATATAAGAGCTAATCCAATGGGCCAGGCTTCTGATTTGTTGAAAAAGGTTTTTGGAGGAAAATAATCATCGTTTGAAGTTCAGGGTTCATGGTTTTGAAGAACGATGAACTCCGAACTTTTAAATTGTTAGCCTGCAAGTAAAACCTGCCAGGCAGCCATCACATTTCCTTTTTCAAGTAATTTACTGGCATACAGATGCAGTTCTTTTTCCATGTCTTCCGGATTGAGGCTATAGTACAGGATGATCTGTTTCAGGTGATCATCATCAAAAGATGGTTCAACAACCGGCATATCATGCACATTGGCCAACTGGCCCAGGTTATTACCGGATAGTATTTTACTGTTGCGAATATTAATTGGTAATGCATCAATGCCAATACCCAGTTTTGTATTTGGTTTTTCCAGCATGAAGAGATTTTGCTCATTCACCTGGCAATACCAGTCGCCTCCCAGCCTTGCCACATGATTGATCTTACGCTGGTCCAGTTTTTTCTTTCCCTGCCCATCGGCAGCATCATCAAACAGTGAATCGGCAATATGCATTCGCATTACCTGGCAAATGACCAGGTTGCCTGCGCCGCCTTCAGTACCAAGTGGTTTTATTTCAAGAACTTTACATTCCATTTTTACCTTGCTCTCTTTTACCATCGGAGGTCTTACCAGGGTGGCGGGCTCTTCAGTAAAACCCGTTTTCAGAAACTCGTTGATCTCTTTCGGGTATTCACAACTCGATAAAGAGGCCTGGTGTACCATATCATAAGTAACGATATTGATAACCACCTCGGGCACTTCCTGTACATTTTCGAGCGTATGCTTGGTAGTATTATCTCTTACCCGGCGGGAAGGAGAAAAGATGAGTATTGGCGGATTGGAAGAAAACAGGTTGAAAAAACTAAAAGGACTGAGGTTCACATTGCCGGACTTATCTATTGTGGAGGCAAAACAGATAGGGCGCGGGGCAATGACATGCTGCAGATAATATTGTTTTTCAACAGAACTAAGGTCATCCAGGTCAAGTATCATGACTGTTTTTATGAGAGGGCAAATATCCGTAAAGCCGGCCTACCCATTCAAACTTTTTATTTACCACTCATAATTATTTTGGTGGACTTGTAACGAAAATAAGGCCACATTCGTTCTACGAAGAATTTCGTCTTAACGGACAATTCTAAAACCTTAAAATCAACAGTAATGAGAAAGATCTTATGTTTAACAGCCCTGGCTGCGACTATTTTAACCTTTTCTGTGCGCGCCCAGGAGAAGGCAAATACAGAAATAGAAGCGAGCGGTAAAATTGTTACCAAAGAAATAAATGTTCAATCATTTGACCAGCTTGATGTGAGCGGTCTTTTCAGCGTAATACTATCCCAGAATAACAAGGAAGGTGTAAGGATCGAAGCCGATGAGAACTTTCAGCCTCTTTTTGAAGTAAAGAATGAAGGATCAAAACTGATCATTTCCATGAAAAAAGATGTGAGCCTGAATACCAAGGGAAAGTCCACTATGAAAATATATATCACGTTCAAAAAGTTGAAGAACATGGAACTGAAAACTGTTGGAAATGTTTCTTCTGATCAACAACTCAGTTTTGATGATATAAGCATACAAAATAAAAGTGTAGGTTCTGTGAGCCTGAAACTGACCGCTGCGAAACTGGATGTAGCCAATAAAAGTGTAGGTGATGTGAACCTTGACGGAAAAGCAGAAAATGCGGTGATAAGAAATAATGGCGTTGGTTCTTTTAATGCCGCCAGTTTTGTTGTACAAAAAATGGATATTGAAAATACCGGTGTAGGTAGTGCAGAGGTTAATGCCGCGAAAGAATTAAAAGTAAAAGACTCTTTCCTCGGTAAAGTAAAAAATACGGGTACGGCTTCTCCCCGTAGAATGAATAAAGTAGTAATCTGATCAACATAAAGAAGGCTGTCCCGGCTATATACTTATTGGATTTCTCATGTGCATGTGATGTTCGATATAAAAACTGCCGGGCGGCCTTTTTTATTTATAAAAACAATTGTTTCAAACGATAAATACAGGTTAGATCTAGCGGGGTTATATTTTCTTTTCCTTTAAAATACTCCAGTCCGTATCTTCTGCGATGATCGTGTTGGACAATGTTCCCAGGCCATCCACTTCCATTTCAACCAGGTCTCCGGCTTGCAGCCATTGTTCTTTATAGTTAGGATCATTCAATTTGCCGGTGCCATTTAGCTCTAGAAAACAGCCGGTGCCAACGGTGCCGCTACCGATTACATCACCTGGATAAAGGTCTACGCCATAAGATGCGCGTTCAATGATCTCCGCAAAGGTCCAGTCCATATCCCCCGCGTTGCCCTCGCTTACCTGTTTGCCATTTACCATACATTTCATCCGGAGGTTCCAGCTTTTGCCGGTATGGTTTTCTTTTGCAGGAATTTCAAATTGTTGCAGCTCATCCAGCGTTACCAGAAAAGGACCGAGAACAGTAGAAAAATCTTTTCCTTTGGCAGGGCCGAGATTAAGTAACATCTCTTCCATCTGCAGGGTCCTCGCGCTCAGGTCGTTCATGATCATAAGACCGCCGATATACTCATCAGCCTCTTTTGCTTTAATGTTGCGGCCATGCCTGGAGATAACGATAGCCACTTCCAGTTCAAAATCAAGTTTCTCAAAATGATCGGGCATACATTTTATTTCACCGGGACCGCCGATACTATGATGATTGGTAAAATAAAAAATAGGGTACTGATCAAATTCAGCGATCATGTCCACTTTACGATTTCTCCTGGCAGCGGCAACATGCTGGCGAAATGCATAACCATCGCGGCAACTGCTTGGAAAAGGCACAGGCGATAAAAATTGCAGACTTGTTACAGGCATGCCTTTATTACTACTTCTTGTACCTTCTTTTAATAATAATTCTCCTGCGAGTGCAATAGGATAAGTGTCTTCCCAGTAAGTAAGGAACATATTCATGGTGCCAGGCAGATCGGGATGCAGCACTTCCATATCGTATACCATATCATTAATCAATACACCCAGTTGCTCATGGCCATCTTTTACATAAGAGATCAGTTTCATCTTGCAATTTATTATTAAGGAACCGCTAAGTTAGGAAGGTTGTTGTAACTTAATGCTATGATAAAATGGATACTGATCTTATTATTTCCTGTAATAGCTATTTCGCAGAATAAAGAACCGCTGAGCTGGATACGTATCAATCAACTCGGCTATACACCTGCATGTAGTAAAGTGGCGGTATGGTGCAGTAAAAATAAAGCGGAGATAAGTGGCTGGCAACTGGTAGATGCAAAAACGGGAAAGATCGTTTTTTCAGGAAAAGCGGGGCGTTCTTTTGGCGCATATGGGCCTTTTGCACAAACCCATCGCCTGGATTTTTCACAGTTTAATATAGCAGGGAGGTATTATCTGCAATCAAATGATACCAGGTCCCCGGAATTTACTATCGGGAATGATGTGTATAAAGGTGCTGCAGATTTTTGTTTGCGCTACATGCGGCAGCAACGCTGTGGTTATAACCCTTATCTGAAAGACAGTTGTCATACACATGATGGGTATGTATTGTATGGAAAAGAAGGGGGACTGACCGACAGCTCATATATCGATGCGACAGGTGGATGGCATGATGCCAGTGATTACCTGCAATATGTAACTACTTCAGCAAATGCTACCTATCATTTATTAATGGCTTATCGCGATTTTCCCGGGGTATTCGGTGATGAAAAGAAAGCAAACGGCCTGCAAGGAAAGAACGGGATGGCAGATGTACTGGATGAGGCAAAATGGGGAATAGACTGGTTATTGAAAATGCACCCGGAAGAGAACCGGATGTTCAACCAGGTTGCCGATGACCGGGACCACCGGGGAATGCGGATCCCCGGGGAAGATAGTTTTTATGGAAAAGGATATGAACGCCCTGTATACTTTTTGAATGGAGAAACCCAGCAACGGGGAAAGTTCATGAATAATACTTCGGGCACGTCTTCATCGGCAGCAAAGTTCAGCAGTGTATTTTCACTGGGCGCCCAGCTTTTCGCGGAGCAGGATAAAGAATATGAAAAGAAGATCTGGTCCAGGGCATTGAGCGCAATGAGATATGCCTATAAAAAACGAGGGGTATCGCAAACAGTATCAGTAAAATCTCCTTATATCTATGCAGAAGATAACTGGACAGATGACCTGGAACTACAGCATGCGGCCTATGCCGCTACTGCCAACCAGTTGAAGATATCTCCCTGGCCCTATATTGATTCGGCATTCAGTAATGCATCGGCTGAAAAAATTACACCCTGGCTGGGAAAAGATACAGCCAATCATTACCAATGGTATCCGTTTATAAATACCGGTCATCGCGAACTGGCCCGTTTACTCAATGATAAAAAAATTCTTGAAAAGGATTTTTCAAAATACAATGCTATGCGCGGACAGTTGATAGAATGGTATAAGCAGGGTATAGAAAAAGTATGGAATAAAGCAGCATCCAACGCGTTTTACAGGGGGGTGCCTTATATCTGGTGCAGCAATAACCTGACGACTGCTTTTGCTATTCAATGCTACTGGTACAGGGAACTGACCGGAGAAAGAACATTTGATCAGTTGGAGCAGGGCAATTTCGACTGGCTTTTTGGTTGTAATCCCTGGGGTACAAGTATGGTATATGGTTTACCAGCCTGGGGAGATACACCGGTAGATCCGCATTCCGCATTTACACATATAAAAAAATACCCGATAGATGGCGGGTTGGTAGATGGCCCGGTGTATGGGAGTATTTATAAAAGCCTGATCGGCATTACCCTGAATGAGCCGGATGAATATGCGGCTTTTCAAAGTGATTTGGTAGTGTATCATGATGATTACGGCGATTACAGTACAACTGAGCCCACGATGGAAGGTAACGCATCCCTTATTTATTTGCTTGCA